>NZ_JBHIPR010000062.1:0-23533 GCF_042196145.1 Bartonella sp. AP258QHHD | reverse complement strand
TTCAGGAATGCGAGTTTCCATGTTTTATCTCCTTGAATATGCTGGAGATACAATGCCTTTTTGCAAATTATGTTCCAAAAGTGAATAGATATGCGCCAAAAAGGACAGAAAACATCGAAAACAAGACGGTGATCATTACTTAAAATTCTTCTTACATGACTCCAGTCTAGAACTGATAATACCAGTTTATCGAGAATTTTAGTTGATGGGGGGTAAACGGTCTATGGGGGTATGGCTCTCTTTTCCCGTTCTGTACTGCAATGTTTAAAAGATTGAATGTCGTTGTGAAGTTTAATCTTTCCTCCTTAGCTTAAAAGTAAGCTCTCTTAATGCTTTTCTTTCAAGTAATGTCCCAGATACTGCTTGAGGAAAACTTTGTAAACGCTTTTCCATCATTGATTATGTTTGAAGGTAAAAAGTAAAATTCTGGAGTCTTTATTTTATTATTCATTTTTTTGTAAAAACAGCGCGTCTTCTAAAATTTTAGTTTTTTATATTGTACTTATAATTAAAAGAATGCTTCAATTATTCAAAATAAATATCAAAAGTATTCAATTCAAAAAGCTATGAGAGATAAAAGAGAAGGAAGAAACATTAGTGTTCTAAGCTGTTTTTCCTTCTCTTATTGCTCTATATCAAAACAATGCTAGAAAACTTTTCTAAGTTCTTTGAGTAAAAACTCCCAAAACCAGAGAGGAAAGTTGAAAAGTTTTGAGACAATGTCCAAAAGTTTCGAGATTCTCTCCAAAGGTTGTTTTTTAGTTTCGCCCGCAGTTTTTTTATACGATGTAAGAGCACTTTGATTTGAGAGATAAATTTGGTTCGATGGACCATCTTGTATTAAGAAAGTGCATTTTGTAAAGGTCATGCGTTCCACCTTTATGACGTAGGGATTATGAACTGTAATCGGTTCATAGGTGCTACAGGTTTTCACTTTTGCATTTGCAGTTGTCATGGATTCTGTTTCAAATGTATTTGTATAAAGGTTACTTGTGCGTTTTTCGGGTTTACTGTCGATTAAAATACATTCATCCATTATGCTTTTTATGGGTGCATTTACTTTGTTTATAAAGTTTTTGAGATGTTTAGAAAATTGAGTTTCTAAGGATAGGATTTTTAGGGATGGGATTTTTATGATTGTATTCATTTTATCAAGTTTTTTAATACTTTTTTTATTAAAGGCCCGTAAATGTCTTTAATGTTTAAAAAATCACGAACACCAAGTTTACTGATGGCATTATAGGACCACCCTGAAAGACATGCGATCATTTCAATTGATTGCTCGTCACCTTCTTTGCTCTGTATTGCTTTTAAGTCTTTAAATTTCGGGCGGCGTAAGGTGATTTCTGTGTATGTCTTTCCTTCCACTTTAATAGGTCCAAGTAATTGGTACGTGGCTCGTTCTGTTATATTCATTAATAGCTTCTCCTTGCTTTCTACATTAGATGCAGAATGATTCGTCAAATTTTTATTATATCATGTTTGTCAATAGCTTAGGCAATAAACTTTGTGCTTGCTATGTAGAATGAAATTCTAACAAAATGGACAAGATGAATTTAGATTTTAGAGCGAGATAGAAGCACAATTTGCTTTATGATATTAGTGGGCTATTAAGTTTATTTGCTCAATTATTTGTGTTGATAAAGACTTCTCCATGAGCCATTATTATATGCTGTATTGTTACAATAATATTTGCGTGGGGAGTTTTGAGGAAAGGGAGTTTGTGGCTTCTTTTTTCTTTGAGCGTTGTAAACCACTTCTGATAAAAGATGTTGTCGGGAAAGTGATGTTGTTATCATGGAGAGGGATAGTGTTTGGGAGCGTTTTTGTTGATGATATCAATGAAAAAAAGCTGATGAAGATAGGGCAACATGAATACAACAAAATGCGCTATTTCGGATTGGGAAATATATCTCTGAAGGAGAGTTTTGATCTTTTAGCTTCTTTTGCGTATAGTTTTAAAATTGCGATTTGCTATGCTTTAAAATTAATTATAAAGTGAAGCACTAAGTGTTTATTTACGTGTTGAGTGTGTGCGTGCGGATCATACACTGGATTTATGTATCAACAAGCTGAATTATTCTCGAATAAAGTAAAAGAATAAAGAAAATTGATTATTTTATTCCCTGTGGATAAAGTTAAAATAGCTTTATATTTATAAATATAAATTATTATTTTTCTATAAACGTAAAATTTAAATATTTTTAAATTTAAGAAATGTGACTTTCCTGATGAAACATAAATATACATTACCATTCATTATACTTATCGTATGTTTATCAACAGGAGGTTTGATTTCTACCGATATTTTTTTACCAGCACTGGGCGATATGCGTCAATATTATCAAGTGACACAATCTCAAATTCAAAGTGCAGTGGCGGTTTGTTTGTTGGCATTGGCACTTGGACAGCTCATTTATGGGCCGCTGAGTGATAATTTTGGGCGTAAAAAAACACTTCTATTGGGCTTATTCTTGTGGTTATTTACGACACTTGGTGTGATTTATACGGTTCATATTCACGCTTTTCTTGTGTTACGTTTTTTGCAAGGTCTTGGTGCTTGTGCGGGACTTGTCTTAAGTCGTGCAATTATCAATGATTTGTTGGATAAAAAAGCGGCTGGAAAACTTTATTTGATTGTTTTCCCTTTTATTGGAATGTCGCCAGCACTTGCACCTTTCATTGGTGGACTTTTGATACAGGCTTTTCATTGGCAGGCAACTTTTATCTTTTTAAGCTTTTTTATATTTTTGACCATTTTGCTATGTTGTTTTGTGCTAAGCGAAACTCTGCCCCCTCAAAAACGGCAGCATTTTTCTCCGGTAGGATTGATAAAGGCATATTTAGGCGTTTTCAGAAATAAACAATTTATTTTTTATGCACTTATTCCGTGTTTTTCTTACGCTGCCTATTTTGCTTATATTGTGGAGTCGCCTTTTTTACTCACGACTTTGGGGTTATCGCCGATACACATTAGTTATAGCTATATTGGTGTCTCGTTTCCCTATATTTTGGGAAATCTTTTGGCGCGATGGTTTTTTGAACGCGAGTCTATGGAAAAAACTGTGGGGAGAGGGTACATTATTTTTGTGATAGGTGGTGTGCTGTTTGCTTTGCAAATGTATCTAAGCCCATGGCCCCTTGTGACAAGTTTTATGGCTATTGCTGTTCTTACTTTTGGCAATGGTTTTTTATTGCCGTTAGGAACAGCGTTGGCTATTTCATCGCATCCGAAAGCTGCGGGAGCGGCTTCTGGTGTTATGGGATCTTTGCAATTAGGAAGTGCGGCACTCAGTGCAGCGGTTATCGGAAAAATCTCTGGTCATAGCCCACGGGCTATGGCAGCTTTATTAGCTGTGTGTTGTATGATTGGTTTTATCATTTATATTCAAAAAGCGCGTCATTTTATGACTTCAGAAATAAGCTGAGTAAATGATAAAAAGAAAGCATTATGCGGAAATGCTTTTGATGTTTTACACAAATGGGGCACCTGTACATTAGATGAATTTTTTTATTAAGTTGCTGGATTGAGTGGGTTTAAAATTTGTTACAAGCTTAGTTTGAGTTTAACAAATCGATTATTATGAGGGGAGAATATGAGCATAGAGTTTCAACATATTTTCATTATATTGGGTAGGAAAAGTTCTGGCTCTAATGCATGTTTAAAAATAAGGGGAGGAATTGATCAATGAGCCTTCCTATTATTATTCTTTCTCCTGTAATGCCAATTTGGGATGGTGGTGTTTTTTGTTCTCCATTGACAAAGCTATGTTCAACAAAAGGATTCCCTGTCACTCTGCTGGATACGCTTTCTCTTTTTCCTAAGGGTTCTCATGTTCTCAATTATTCTGCTGTAGACATTTTATCTTTTATGGCAGAAAAACTTAAAAGCTATTTTAAAGAGCCCGCAGTGCTTGTGGGATTTTCTATGGCTGGAACATTGGTACAAATATTGGCAGCCCAGCTTCCCAATGTTCAAGCTGTGCTTGCTGTGAATGCGCCTGGCTATCCAGATAAGGTTTTGCAACGGCGCCTTGGAGATATTCTTGCCTCCTTAGAAAATAATGATTTATCGGGGGCTTTGGAAATACTCAATGGTTTTATGCATCCTTCTGGCGTTATGAAAAAAAGAGCCTTATTGGAGATTCCTGATGAACAAAAAAGCGTGGCAATTGAACGCATGACAAGAGGCTTTAAACTCTTATTGATGATGGATGCTAGAGATGAGTTAGTTAAGTACAAGGGGAAGTTTTTAGCTTTAGTGGGAGAAAAGTCGCAACTTGCAACGGTAAATAATCAGACACAAAGTCATAATCTGAATCATGAATATAAGCTTATCTCTGGTGCTGGTACGCGTTTGTGGGAGGATAATCCTACTATGACGGATGCAGTCATTGATGAGTGGATGGAGGGACTATGAAAAAGAAAGTTCTTGTCTTACCTGGTGATGGGATAGGCCTAGAGGTTTGTGATGCTGCGTTGATGGTTTTAGAGCAATTTCAATTGCCGATTGAATTGACTTATGGTGATATTGGTTTTGAATGTTGGAAACAGGAAGGAGCTCCTATCCCTCAAGCGACTTGGCAAAAAATTACTCAGAGTGATGCTATTTTACTTGGTGCTGTGACCAGTAAAGGAAAAGAAGCGGCTTTAAAAGAACTTGCTCCGCATTTAAAAGAGAAAAACCTTGTCTATGTTTCTCCCGCACTTCAACTTCGCCAAAAGTTAGGTTTGTTTGCGAATATACGTCCTGTAAGATACATCTTTGGTCCGAGAAAACCTTTTCATTTTTGTGTTATCAGAGAAAATAGTGAAGGCCTTTATGCTGGATTGGATTTTCGGGGTATTTCTCCTGAAACAGCCGTTTGGCTAAAACATCCAAATTTGACAAAATATGGGCTTGAGGAAGCTGCGTGGACAGTCCGTTTGCAGACACGCTTTGGTTTAGAGCGGTTATTTGAATACGCTTTTTCTTATGCAAGGAAATATAGCTTTAGGCGAGTTACTTTTGCTGATAAGCCCAATGTTCTGCGAAAAAGTGGGCAGTTTGCTCAGGAAATTTTTGAGAAAATTGCGCAAAACTATCCGGAAATTGAAGCAGATATTCAGAATGTTGATGCGGTTGCTTTGTGGATTGCAACCAAGCCAGAGCAGTTTGGTGTGATTGTTGCTGAAAATATGTTTGGCAATATTCTCTCTACTCTTGGCTCTGGTATAATGGGGGGATTGGGGCTTGCATCTCATGTGAATGTGGGGAGCGAGATTGCTTGTTTTGAACCTGTTCGTGGTAGCACACCACGTATTGCTGGACAAAATAAAGCCAATCCTTCTGCGATGCTTTATACCACGGCTTTACTCTTAGAGCATTTAGGCTTTAAAGATGCAGCAAAACAACTGTCTGAGAGTGTTGATCAGGTTATTCGTGCTGGAAAAACCGTTACCTATGATCTTGGAGGTGTCGCCTCTACCCGTCAAATGGCTGAAGCTGTTCGCAATTCTCTTATGAATCCTGTCTTTGTTTGTCGTGCGGCGATTATTACCGTTGGTGATGAACTCCTTTCAGGACAATATTTGAATACGAACTTACAAGATTTAAGCCAAAGCTTGAACAAGAGAAATATTCAAGTCACACGTCATTTTGTTTGTGCTGATCAATTACAGCAAATCAGTGAGACTGTTGTTTCTTGTCTTGGACAAGAAGATCTTATCATTATCAGTGGGGGATTGGGACCAACATCAGATGATAAAACACGTGATGGAGTTGCTCAAGCTGTAAAGCAGCCTTTACTACATCATGAAGATGTTTGGCAAACAATAAAGGGTCAATTACAACGATTAGGGATTACGGCGGATAAGAGTAATGCACGTCAAGCATTGTTTCCTGAGACAGCAACTGTGCTTGATAATCCTACAGGCACAGCACCAGGGTTTTATCTCTCTTGCGATGGAAGTACGCTTGTTGTTTTGCCTGGTCCACCATCACAGGCTCTTGCGCTTTTAGAGAATTATTTAGAACACAATGAGAAGAAATATTCTTCTGTATCGCGTGCGGAGTATGCATGGACTTTGATTGGAATTGATGAAAGTACTATTGCGCAGTGGGTTGATGATCATCTTGAAAATGAACCCTTTGAACGGCATTTTTTATGGAAAAGCCCCTATGTTTTGGTGCAACTGGTTGCTCAATCAGAAGCGCTCTTGGAACAACATTTCGTGGAAGAATTTGAAAATCATTTTCACCCCTATTTGGTTGGGGCAGAAGTTACTACTGCTTGTAAACAATTAGCGATGCATGCAGAGGTTCATTGGTTGGGCAATGATCCGCTGCTTTTAAAATATTTTCAGCCCATAGAAAAAGGTAAACAAGATATTCCACTGCTTGAGGTTGAAGTGAGCCTAGAGCCTTCTTTGGAGACATTAGAAAATCAAGCAGAAAGCCTTGGACATGCCACCATAACTATACGGATGAAAGGTTATGGTGATGATCGTATAACTTTTCCCTATACGCGACCACTTTTAGGTGTCGTCTTACAAGAATATGCAGCTTGGGCTGTCTTAAAAAGATATTTGAAAATGGAGAAGAAAAAATGAACCTCTATGGGGATGTAAAATATTGCCTAAATTATTGAACGTTCTATTATAAGAAGTATTTTGATCCTTTTCTTCAGTGGTTTTTGTCTATAGGGTAATTTTTCTTTTGATGTGTCATTAAATGACTTTGATTGATTCAAGATTAAGAAAAACTTTACGATATTAGGCTCGCTATATTCAATATTTATAATGATTAATTATGATTATAAATCAAGATGTTATCTTTCATGGAGCCTATGACAAGGAATCCAGAGACGTCATGTACCGCAAGCGTTGTAGATAATTGAGATTCTTCTGAAAATCAAAAAGCGATGGTGTGAAAAGACAAGAAGTCGTGTCATTTACAGGAAAGCTTTGCAAATTTTATTGAACAATATGTCCGTGAAGAGTTTATTGCGAACATGTGCCGTTCTGTTATCTGATAATAAATTGCTGTAAAGAGCTCATAAAATTTTTCCTTTAAGTTTTTGTGTGATTGCATGATCGTTGGGTGTTCACTTCCGAGGGGCGATATTTTTCAATTTGATAACAGGAAGAACTATTTTTTCTGTAAGATGTGAAGATTTAAGGAGTGATTATTTTACGCTTTTGTTTTCTTTTTGATTGGTAATTTGTAGGAATTTTGTTTGGGGAAAATATTTAATGTGGTTAAAAACATTTTATGCGTGTGTGGGAGAAAAATAAAAATGTGGTCTTAATTGTTGATAAGAGTGTCAATATTTTTGATGAACAAATTTTAGTCGTAATTCTTAGTATCTAGATGGGAAGTTTATTGCATTTTTTAACAGTTCGTATTCTATCTGTTGTGATGCGCAGTGGTTTTTTAAGCAAAAAAGAAAGGGCTTTTATGTATCAGATTGATTACAACAGTTATCGTTCTGTCAAGAGTTTTAGTCGTCGCGTTCATTTTCTCGTTATGCATTATACGGCTATTGATTTTAAAGCCTCGATTATGGCGCTTACAGGAGAAAAGGTTAGTGCACACTATCTTGTTCCTGATCCTTCAGAGCAGACATATCGTGAGGCAGGCTTTAAGGATATGCGTATTTTTAATCTGGTTGATGAAAATGAGCGTGCATGGCATGCGGGTGTGAGTTCATGGGCTGGGCATAGTCATCTCAATGATGCATCTATCGGGATTGAAATCGTTAATTTAGCGACTTATCATGATGGGACGGGTATGTTTCCTCCTTATAATCCAATACAAATTGATGCTGTTAAGGAACTTGCCTTGAATATTCTTCAACGGTATCCCGATATTATGCCAACAGATGTGGTGGGACATAGTGATATTGCCATTGGAAGAAAAAGTGATCCAGGAGCAGCTTTTCCATGGAGAGAACTTTATAGCGCAGGTATAGGAGCATGGTATGATGATGAACTAAAAAGTCATTATCAAGAGCAATTCTCTAAGAATTTGCCACCCAAAGAAGATGTTTTGGCGAAGCTAAAATGTTATGGATATGACATTTCTGCTGCGTGTACCCAAACAGGATACAAAGATTTGATCCGAGCATTTCAACTTCATTTTCGTCAAGAAAATTATGATGGGATTCTAGATGTTGAAACAGCAGCAATTCTTTATGCATTGGTTGATAAGTATTTTCCGTGAATTCAATGCGTTTTAATTGAAAATATGGCTTATGATTACGTGTAAGCCTTTTTATTATCAGGAAAGGCTGCTTTTTGCCAATTGGCTTTATGTAAAAAGGGCATTAATCGTGTAAAAAATCCCCTGTAGGGTATAAGGCGTTTTATGGAAACATAACTCTGAAAGCTCTATGATTTGCAGAGATTAAATTTTATTGTTTCTTTGTCTTATATTTTTCTTCCTTTAAAAACGCATAAAGCCAAGATGTTGTGTATATGATGACATGTTCCTTACGCAGGGTAAAACGCTTCAAATAAAATGGATTTGTATTGTATATTTCCATGCTTGTTTTAAAGAAATGTCTTTTAGTGTGTATCACAACACATATTTTATAGCGACGTTCATAGAGAATATAATCTAAAATCCTCTATGAAGTGTATCCTCATTTTTATGCTTAATAAAAGTGCCTAGCACTATCGTACATTTTGTTAGATCTCAATGTTACGACAACCCTTGGAACTGAAAACGATACATAAAAGGGTTTTCTTTACTCGTTTTTATTCACACGGCTCTCTCCGCTTGTCGTGTACAAGTGAAAGGTTTTGGTTGATTGAAACATGCAAAATTATAAATTATGATTATAAATCAAAGTGATGCAGATTCAAGAAAAATAGGGGCATTTACAGATTGCTACTGATAGGGGGGCTATTCTTTAGAAGGGGAAGAGGTCAATTCATTTTTTTGAAGATATATCTCTTTTCTCTTTTATTGCTTTAGGGGATGTTTGCATCGTTTTGACAGCATGTTTCTTAATGATTAAGTTTTTTAATGAAGCAGTGTTATAAAACGTTGTGTTTTAGAGTGTTGATAGAAGACACATTCAGGCATATCAAAAACACAATGATATCTTGTTTTTTCAATATTTTATCTGTTCAGTGTAGAATTTATTTGAGAAGATCATGACCTAAATTAACAAAGGTTAGAAGTAAATTACCAAGAAAGACCAATTTGCTCATAAAGCAAAGGGGTTATTCATGCTTTAAAGGGCAAGGAAGAGATTGTGTTTGAAGTGATGTGTAAAAGCCCGTGTGAGGTGCTCTTATCAAACATATCAGGTTAATCTTCTAAGAGTAGTTTTATGAAACTAAGTCGGTTTTTTTTCGAGAGACAAGACAATACGTATCAGGAAAAGATATTCATGATATTTGATTTCAAAAATAAAAACTGGCAAACCATGTTGCCAGTTTTTAAAAGCTGTAGCTTAAATAGGATTAGAATGAACGCTGTAAACGGATCATACCTTGAAAAGCACTTTTCTTGTTGAATAAATGTTTTTCATCATTATTTTTATCCGTCACAACGCGATCATCGTTCCAAGAAACATAGGTTAATTCAGGTGTAATCACAAATCCTGGAACCAGCGTGTATGTAATATTTACAGAAGTTGCAAAGGTTTTTACAGCACTATAAGAAACTTGAGCATTCAAATTTGCTTTTGGAGTAAGCTTGTAAGTGGCACCCGCCCAAGCAGCCCATTTACCACCCCAGTTTGCATAAATTGTTGTGCTTTTTCGTGATAACTCATCATTTGCATTTACTGTGTAGTAATCAAGTCCATTTTTATAGCCAGCCATTACCCATAGATTGAAACGATCGTTGACATTGAAATCTGCACGTACTTTTCCAGCCCACTTTTTGTAGTAAGCATCATATGCTGCAACTGCTGAAAAACCACCCCATTTTTGCATGAACTTTATACCCAAAACCACATTCGGGGTGTAATTTTTAATTGCTTTACTTGGAAGAGTGCCCTCAGTGATAGAAACAAGCTTATCATCTTTATCAATGTAGTATCCTGTTATTCCTGGAAGAGAATCTGCATTATTGCCTAATTCAGCGCCGATAATAGCAGAAAAGCCGGAGTCACCACTAAAGGTGTAGGAAATAAAATTGGTGCGTGTTGTGCCGGCAGGCGCTATGCTGTCATCATTGAGAACATTTCCATAATCACCAGTCCAGCTGTTGAAAATTGTGTCATCAAGACCTACGCGAAAACCACCCAGTTCAATGTAAGCCGCGGCAAGCTTTGCAGCAGCGTTGTCTCTACCATCACCCCAGTTTGAATAAATTCTTGCATATGAACGAAGTGTTCCCATTTCTGTTTCAGAAGCTGCTTGAAAAACAAGGGTGAGCCGTGATGCTGCGCCATAGGTTTTTCTTTTGTTTCTTAGTTCAGTTTCGGTTGTTGCATCGATATTATCACCGCCTATAAAATCAGTACGAACATTTCCTGATAAACGCATGCAGGTTTCTGTTCCAGGGATATAAAAATATCCTTTTCCATAGGCATCACAAACGCGAATATATTCTACAGGTTCGGGTTCGGCGATAACTGTTGAAGCAGCATGTGCTCCAGAAATTGCTAAAAAAGCTGCTGTAGAGCTTAAAAAGAGGGATTTAATATTCATATGGGATCTCCGAGGTCCGGTTAAATTTCTTCTAAAGAGTACCATTTGCCTAACGCATTAAGGACAAAGACATAAGTAAATACGCAGCACTTGTTATCTTAGCTATAACTAATCTTTTTAGAGTTTCAAATGTGAAATTACCTTTTTGTAATATATACATGTACTATTCGAGATGCTGTGGTAAAAAAGACACAATTTTTGTTTTATTAACTTTTGCTCCTTATGGGATCAATAAAGGAAAAAAAATTCAGATATTTGGGAAAAAAATCGAAAATGTCTTGAACTTTCTGTTGATACCATTTATGCCTCTCTGTTGGAGAGGTGGCCGAGTGGTCGAAGGCGCTCCCCTGCTAAGGGAGTAGGGCTCAAAAGGCTCTCGAGAGTTCGAATCTCTTCCTCTCCGCCATCTATTGTTATAAAAGCAGTTGACTGTGTATCGGAATTCTGTTTATCCCGTTGGGATTATGCCTCTCATATAAAAAGCATGTTCTAAACACAAATATACTTGTGTTGCCGATTTATGCGCTTGTTTTAAAGAGATATCTTTGCAATGTGTGTAAGCCCATTTTGCGACGCTGCCTCGTAAATGGTATAAAACACAAAAGTTTCTGTGAGACATATAAAGCCTTATAAAGCCACATCATTTGTATACTTATGAAGATGCAAAGAGGCATATTATATATCTGCTTATATATCTGCCTTCCTGTTGTTATAGATTTTGACTATGAGAGTTCATAAAAGGCATTTTTCCTTTCTAAATCGTTTTTATTTATACGGCTTTCTTTGCTTATGATGTGCAAGCAAATGATTTTGATTGTTTCAACCATAAAGCAGATTTGAAAAGAAAGAATCTTACAATATTCGCGTTTGGTATATTATCATTATAAATCAACGTGTTGCTTTATATTTGCATTGTGTATTGAAAGTTGGATGTGGCAATGCTCTCAAAAAAGTTATAGATTTCTTTTAGAAGAAAACATTGTGGGTGAAATGTTATGGTTTTCCTCTCATAGAGACTTTTGAAAGTGTTTCATCCATCTCATGACAACCAAACCACACATGAAAAAAGTAATGGTCGGTAATATTAGGTAGTAAGATGGAGAAACTTTTGCAGGAAGAAAAGAAATAATACTCAATACTGTAATTGAAAATATTCTTCCGCTAAAAGAGACAGCACCAACAACACCGGAAATATGCTGCGTTTGTTTTTGGTTAAGTTCTGAGAAAAATAAGCTTTTTGCGCCGATCGGTACAGTGCAAATAAATCCATGGATTAAAGAGAAGGCGATGACTGATGCAGCAGTTTGATGGCTATGAACTGAAAAATAGAGCGTTATGCACATCAGCGCAGAAAAGAAGGAAAAATATTTTATAGAATTCTTATATTTTTTATCAAGAACATGATACTTAGACATCAGTAAATTTGAAAAATATTGTGCTGAAAAGGCTCCAATATGGCAGCACATCAAGACGAGCATTTGCGAACCGTTGAGGTGATGAATTTTTCCCCCTGAAAGTATTATCGGTTGCCAGAAATGATAAATAATCTGAATACCAGCGCTAAAAAGGCACATGAGGAAAATAAACCATGCTCCTCCTACTGTATTTTGAAATATCCAGAGCGTTTCCTTGGCATTGTGCAAGATTGTTTTTGTTTTGGACGTTTCAGTTGTCGTTTTCTTTTCTTCAGGAACAATAAGGAAGATCAAAAAAATAAATCCCATCATGAGGCATGAGATGATATATCCCATAAAATATCGTCCAGAGTAATAGATCGTTCCAATTCCTACAATCCCACTGAGAATACTTCCAAAAGAGTTAACCTGGTGGTAGAGATGAGCATAATGCGAAAAGTGATCCTGTTTATCGCCTAGAGAATGGTAAATCCATCCGTCAATGGCGCTGACAATGATGCAAATGCCTGCTGCATAGAGAATTTGCGCAATAATAAGTGCTGTCATATTGGGAGCTTGAAGGCATAGAAGATAAAATACTCCTGTCATAAAGACCCCAGCCATAACGGAATATTTACGCCGATATCTGTCAGATAAAACAGCACAGGGAAAATCAAGCAGCAGGATGGTGGTGGAAAAGACAACCTGAAGCAGAGCTAATTGCGCCAGACTAACTCCCATGGACATTAAAAAAATAGCATGGTAAACGCCGATCAGCATGCGTACAGCATTATAGGATCCATAGGTGAGAGCAAGGGTGCGTGGTCTGTTCATTGTGTTGTTCCATAGATTGTACAATAAGAATTCTCATTGAAAAGAATATTTTTCTGTGAAAAGGTAGCGGTTTCATATCCCCATTCAGGGATTAGTGGAAAGAAGGCTTCCATAACCATCCCAAAATTTAAAAGGTCCCTTAGTCCATATGGGACTTCAAAGCGTATTAATGAGAGCAAATGATGCAATTGTAAAGTGATTATGAGAAGCAACATAAGCCTCATAAATGAGATTGTCATCTTTGGAGGGGAGTTGCTTGTGGGGCTGTTGCTTCCGTAGTAATCATTTTGTCTAGATCTGTAAAATGACCCTAGGACGGCAAGATCATTGACATAATTAGGACTTATAGAAGTGTGTTTATTTTTTATACACCATTTACTGATCCATTCTCTTTGCTGATCAGCTGAAATAGCACAAATGATCCATAAATCGGTTTTTGGTAATTTTTTGATATCTTTATTTATAGTCATCAACATTTGTAATCCCCCCCTTTCTTTCTGACTGTTTCTCCGTATCACTTTACGTCTAAAAAAGTTTTTTTCAGAATTCATCTTTACTTTATTTATTAAAAAGATTGTCTCGCAAGGTGCTTTTTAATCACGTCATTACGATTAAGAATTAAATTTCTGATATAAGAGGAAGGGTGCATGATACATTGTGACTAAATACATAAATCCCTCCGTATCCTGAAATGACGATTTCCTTTTGCAAAACAGTATCTTGAATGGAAGCTCGATAACCGTTACGTTGATTATGGAAATGATACCCTAAAAGAGTGCTTATGATTGCTTGAAGATATTCTTTAGATATTACAGAAAGAACAAAAAAATAGTTTAAAAAAATTAAACTTGGGATGAAAGCTTTCATCTTATGACGGATAATGGTGAATTTTAAACTTCATCTACTGTTTTTTTTGAGCTACTGTGCTGTAAGAAAGATCAAACTCCCCCAATTCATGTCTTTAATTTAAGTCATTGATCATAAACATTATATACTGTCTTTTTAAATTATAACTTTGCTCATTGCTTGTCTTCACTGATTAAATCAACATTTCTCTAAAATGCTACTTGAGAAAAATGCATCCTATCAGTTTAATATTCTATGATCTTTTAATTAATTTAAAGAAGATAACATAAAATATACGATAAAAAATGAATAAATTTCAATTTTTATAAAAAAACAAACTTTTTACTGCTGCTGATAAAAAACAAAGCTATATTAAAAGTAGCCTTTATACCCTTCAATACTATTGATTTTTGGTTGTTACCGGATGAAGGTTCCTTTGTTTTGGAAAGAGCAGAGCAGAATTTAAGAGCAGAATGGGCGCGTGCGCAAAAGCTTGTCCTTGATCTCTCTTTAAGTTGGATACTAAGCCGCTTGATGGTTGAGGGTGTTCACCATGTGAACATAACGCAACCTTGTGAGGGTATTTTAGTCATACCTGATGAAGCAGAGCTTTAGGGGATATTGTCTTGTTTGAACGGGGGCGTGCTTATTGATTTCCTCGTTGTTATTGCTGCTTAATTTCAGCCATTATTTTCTGAAAAAGAAGCTTTGTAGGGAGAAGATCATACATGGAGCAGGGCGTAAAACGATGAAATGCATATAACTGATCCAGTAATGTTGACAATAATCGCTCAATATGTTCCTCTGGTTGTTCAAACAAATGGCTAGATTGGCTTTTATTCTCTGAGATAAGTGCTACCCTCGATGAGATAGAATGCGGATGAGCGAATTATTAGTTAAGGGATTAGAGTAATGGGGGGGAAAAATAATCGTCAAGATTTGAGTTATTTCAAAGTCGCTGTATTCGGTATGATTATTATGATTTTGGGGATGGGGATCGGGCGATTTTTCTATACGCCGGTATTTCCAGTTATGTTGGATGAAGGATTGTTTACCTTTAAGCAACTTTCTTATATAGCTAGCGCTAATTATGGCGGTTATTTAATTGGGAGTATGTTTTTTTCGTTTTGCAGAGTTGGGAATATATCCCGTGCTCCCTACATGCTATTTGGTGCAGCTATAGTGACGAGTGCACTTATTTTTGCCATGGCGTTGACACCAAACTTTTACTTGGTCTTCTTTATCCGCTTTGCTGCCGGTATCGCGAGTGCGGCAATGATGATTTTTGGTTCTATGACGGTTATGCAGCATAGTCACAAGGTGTGGGTTATTGCTTCGCTCTATGCGGGTGTGGGAGTTGGTATTCTACTGGGTAATGAGTATGTTATTATTGGTTTGAGTAAATCACTGAACGCGCAAAGTATTTGGTTTGGAGCTGGTTTAATATCTGTTATATTGTTGCTCGTGTTATTTATTTTATTTCCACGTCGTGTTGATGCATCTCAATTTGCTATTAACGAGTCATTGGCACACGAAAATATCGTTTGGTGGGAACTCGCTCTGATTTATGGGCTCGCTGGGTTTGGTTATATTATTGTCGCGACATATCTTCCTCTGATGGCGAAAACATTTAATTTCCCACTACTCGCTAACCACTTATGGTCGTTTGTCGGAATAGCCATTGTTCCTAGTTGTTTCATTTGGTTATGGGGAGCCCATCGGTGGGGGGTATTACGTTGTTTGATGCTCAATTTGCTTATCCAAGGAGGATGCGTATTACTGACATTATTCAGCCAGTCTCTTGTACTGATCGTTCTCAGTTGTATAGGGTTTGGATTTACTTTTATGGGGACGACTTCTTTAGTTATGCCGTTAGCTAAGCGTTTATATGCGCCGTATGGCATAAATCTGCTAGGCTTGGCTACCTTAACTTACGGTTTTGGCCAAATATTAGGACCTCTCTTGACGAGTTTTTTACAGTTTGGTTCACATGCCATTGCGCTTTCCGTTATCTGTGGTGCTGTAGCGCTTTTTGCTGCTGCTGGAATCTGTCAATATTGTCTTTGTAAAAAGGTCGTTGGCGTTTCATAAACCCGCAATCTTCACTAAAAAGTCGAGAGAATTTATTCCATTCTTTTTGAAACATTTTGTGAAAGTCAAATTATTCTAATAGGGGAGATTACAGAATGCTTCACTCTACAGTCGCTATTTTGGGCGTTGGTCCTCGTGGGATCAGTATTCTCGAACGCTTGCTCACACTTTATTCCCATTATCCATTTTCTGGGAACATTGATATTTTATTGATTGATCCCAATGAGATGGGAACCGGTACCCATAGTGTGCATCAGCCAGATCATTTATTGGTTAACACTGTCGCTTGCCAGATTACTTTATTTGGTGATGATACAGTTAAGGGTGTCGGGCCTATTCGGAAGGGACCGAATTTCTATCAATGGGCTATTCAACAAGGTTATCGTAATATTAACGGTGTTTTTTCTCGTACAGAGCATGATGTTGGGAGAGAAATCAAAGAAAATGATTATTTATCACGTCGTTTGTTAGGGGAATACCTGTCTTGGGCTTACCAAGAGCTCACGCAAGATTTACCTTCCGGTATTCGTATTAAGGAGATCCGACAAAAGGTTATTAATCTCCATATCCACCAAGATAATAAAACGGATGTTCTTTTGGAAGATGGCTGTCATTATAGTGTAGATTTTGTTTATATGACCACGGGTCACGGTAAGAATATATATTCATCGCATGATGAAAGCCTGCAACAGTTTGTGGCTGGTCACCAAATGAAAAACGCTCTTCTGAACTATTATTCGAATCCTTATCCAATTGAAAAGTTGGACTCTATACAATCTCAGTCTCGTGTGCTGGTGCAGGGAATTGGATTAACTAGCTATGATGTCTTGTCGCAATTGACTTACGGTCGCGGTGGGACTTTTACTGAAAATGCTGGACAATTGCGCTACATGCCAAGCGGCAAAGAACCTGCGACAGCTCTATTCTCCCGTCAAACATTGCCTTTTAGTAGTCGCGGGATTAATCAAAAGGGGGGGAGTGGGCAATACATACCATCATTCCTTACTCTCGATGCAATACATCATCTGCGTAAGCAATCCAGCATTGCTAACGGTTCTCCGAAGCTGGATTTCGAAACGCAGCTTTTACCTCTGTTGCTTAAAGAAATGTGTTATGTCTATCGAAGTACGCAGCTGGGGCACTGGCTAGACCCTGAAACCTATGTTGTTACTTCCAAAGACGAGCAGTGTATTCAAGCGTTGCTGTATCCTTATCGAAATAAAATATTTGCTTCTTTGAAGGATTATACAAGATTCTTCATGGAGCATTTGAAGGACGATCTTCATTCTTCCGCTGCAGGTAATGTTGATGGCCCAGTGAAAGCTGCTACAGATGTGCTACGAGATGTCCGTGATATCTTACGTTCAGCAATTGATTTTTGCGGGTTAACGTCTTCATCTCACAAGTACTTTATTGAATATTTTAATCCAAACTTTAACCGTATTTCTGTCGGCCCACCGATGCAGCGAAACCAAGAGTTGAAGGCTCTGATGGAGGCTGGTATCGTGACTTTGGCTGGCGGACCTTCACCTAAACTTGTTCTCAATGCTAGTACCAGCCGTTTCGAAATTCAGTCTGTTTTTCAAGATGAAAACAGTTCAGTTGATGGAGATGTGCTGATCAAGGCCAAGATTGATAGTTTTTCTCCGTTGCGTGATGAGTCCCCTTTTATCCAGAATTTGGCTGGTCAGGGCATCATTCGACCATTTATCAACCAAGGATATCATCCTGGTGGTATTGATATTGACCGTCGGCAGCATCCTATAGACACTAAAGGGCAAATACAAAATACATTATGGGTGGTCGGTAATCCAGTAGAGGGGCCCAATTTTTATACATATATTTTGCCTAGGCCTTTAGTTAATTCTCGTGCACTGCGGGATGCAGGGCGCTGTGTCACTGACATGTACGAGCAGCTTCTTAATCGCTACTCAGTCAAAGATTCAACAATTAATGTACATTGATGATGTAAAAAGCTTCCTGATACGCATGTCCTCCGTATCCGTTATAATGGCGATGCTGATGCTATTCATTTTTCTTATGTCTATCTCAATAAGAACTTGGTTTCTTATTCCATTGGCTGGAGTGACTGTTTTCGGTTATTTGCTTTTGACGATACCATACTGGTGGTTGAAGGGGAATGCACGCAGTGGTGTGTTCATCCTGTTGGCTTGTGCTTTAGTGCTGATATGGCGTTGGCACTTGCCTGATGTTCGTACTGTGCTTGTGCGTTTTACTGATGTCTTTTGGCTATTACTCGCCATGGGATTGTTGCGCCATGTGATGAATACATGGCGTATTTCAGAATTTCTCTCTGAACGGTTGATGCGCTATGGAAAGGGTTCGCTTACCCTGTCCATCGCGATACTGACTGCGTTTTTAGCTTGGCCGATGAGTTTGGGGGTTATCCCCCTAATGATTGATGCCTTGAAGCAAAGTGTTTTTCCCTCTCGCCATTTGGCCGCTATTGTGATGCGAATGATGAGCATCACAATGGTACTGATGCCGACCAGCATCGGTGCAGCAACAGTTTTCTCTGCTATGCCTAGAACACCAATATTCACATCCGCTGCTTTGGGGATACCACTTTTTCTATTCAGTCTGTTGTTGTTGTGCATTTCTCCTGTTGTACCGCTAGCTAACCCGATTATTTGCGATGAGAGGAGAGCGAATAAAGAAGGAGAGAGAGTAAGAATTTGGATTTTTTTGATATTTTTCTGGCTAACATTTATCGTTGCATTGACAGTTATCAAGTTGAATGCACTAGAAAGCATTGCATTGACGGCGAGCATTCTATACCTCATTGAGCGTGTGAGTTCACTCAGTGTTGATTTTTTGACTCCTTTGGTGGCAGTGATACGCAGTATATCCAGTGAAATTATGTTGTTGCTAGGTTGTAGTCTGCTAATATCTACTTGTGATTTGCTTATTCCTTTGTTGCCGGTGACGTTTAGTCATTCATTGGCATCACTCTCTGTTTGGCAGCGTTATGCCTGTATTCTCTTTGTATTGCCAATTTTCAGTGTAGTAGGAATTCACCCTATGGTGCTATTTAGTTTGGCATTTCCCTTACTAGGGTCATCGATGGCTTATGGGGTTACGGATTATTTGGTTTGGATTTGCTTCTTTATTGCAGCTCAACTCCTTTCTCCTGTATCAATAAATGCTATTTTTGCTTCCAGTAGCCTGCATATTTCACCGGTGGATACGAGCTTTAAAATGCATAATTATTATGTATTAATATTTAATCTTTTTGCGTTCATTTATTTGAGCTTTTTTATTCAATATTTGTAAATTGTGGAGATCTTATGCCTTACATAAATATTAAAATTACTAATGAAGGGGTTACCTCTGAACAGAAACGGCAACTAATAGAAGGGGCAACTCAATTATTAGTTAATATTCTGAATAAAAATCCGAAAACGACTGTTGTCGTGATTGATGAAGTGGAGACAGACAATTGGGGTATTGGTGGTGTCCCCATTACAGAATTAAGAAAAGCTCAAAATAAAGAATAACTTTGTGTATTTGACAATAATTTAAGGTCAATAGGGTTAATCAATGTAAAAAATCCCGTCCTTTAGCAACATTTGATCAGACCGCTATTGGGGCGGTTGTTACAGCCCCTGATGCTGACAACCAAGTTTTTCCCCTTAACGAGCCTGTGTTGGTCTTCACCCATGATACAGAAAAAATCCAAAAGCTTGGGCGAAGGGGAACGGCTTTTGATGTCATTAACGCCGTGTGCGCGCAGGGGATTGAGGCACAAATTATCCTTGTGCGGGTAGAAGAAAAATCAACCATTGCTGAGACACAAACTGAGATGGTGGGATCAAACGCTCACCTGACCGGTGTGCACGCCTTGGCTCATGCGCGTGGGCATTTAGGTGTGGAACCTGGGATTTTATTGGCACCGGCTTATAGTGCAGGGCGGATTGACAATGGCAAAAACCCTGTGGCAGACGCTTTGGAACAGGTTGCAGAAAAGTTGCAAGCCATTGCCGTGTTTGATACGGGGGGTAAAAATGCGGAAGAAAGCCTTGCCTATCGTGCAGATTTTTCCTCACGCTTTTGTTATTTGATTGACCCCTTTGTACGGGTGGCAAATCGTGAGGGGGGTGTTAGTGTTAAACCCGCAAGTCCTTTTGCAGCAGCCATGTTTATCAAACGTGACAAGCAAAGGGGCGGTGTTTTTTGGTCTCCTTCCAACCAAGATGTGCATGGCATTTTAGGGACAGCACGCCCCATTAGCTATTTTGATGGCGAAATTGATCATGAGGCAAATCGCCTTAACCAAGCCGATATTGCAACCTTTATTCCCGCGCGCCTTAGTCAAAATGCGCATTTAGGTAATTCTGTGGGAGAAGTAGCTTCCAATGGGCGCATTTTATGGGGAAATCATACCACCTCCAGTGATCCACTTTGGCGCTTTGTCAATGTGGTGCGCACCCGTGCAGCTTTGGAAAAAACGATCATTAACAATTTGCGCCCTTGGGCGAATGATGAAAACCTTACTGGTCAACATGTTATTGCCATTACCCGCTCTTTGACCAGCTTTCTTGATGATATGATTGCGCGTGGTGCATTGCTTGGTGGGCGGGTTTGGTTTGACCGCGATTTAAATTCCAACAGCACTTTACAACTGGGGAAATTGCGGGTCGAATTTGATGCAGAAGAAGTGCCACCTTTAGAAGATTTGAGTTTCGGCAGCCGGCGCAATAGCGCTTATTTTGACCGTTTGGCGCAAGATATCCAAAAGAAAATGACTTATCAATTTGGCGATACGCTTGAAACTTATCGCAAAGCAGCAAGGAGTTAAAGCATGACTTTACGCATTGTACGCGGTTTTACCTTGATTGTTGATGATGATGTGAACCTTCACCTTGATCTTGAAACCCTCAAATTACCTACGTTGGAAGAAATTACAGAAACCTATCAACCGGGCGGCTCTGATATGCAAATTGATGTGAGCGGTCTTGGTGTGAAAGCTTTGAGTTTACAAATGAAAATCCGCAGCCATACCCCCGAAATTATCGGCATCTTTGGTGGTCCTCCTGGGCTTCGTCATAAATTCACAGGCAAAAAACATGTGATCTCTGAAGAAGATGGACGCGAGCATGAGCATTCCATTGATGTGACAGGGCGGTTGGTCAAAGTGGATAGCGAAGGCTTAACAGCTGGGAAAGCGACAGGCTATGATTGCGAGATCAAAAATGTTTGGGACTATACGGAATTTTGGGATGGTTCTGTTTTGCACCGCTTTTCTTTTAAACGGGGCGGCTGGCTTGTCCGCAATGGGCAAGAGATCGGTTCTCGCCGCCGCTCTATTCTCAACTTATAGGAATTGATCATGACAAGTTTACAAAGCAGCATTGACGTGGAATTGCAGGTTCCGCTTCCTTATCAAGATAAAGGTGGCAAAGAATCTCTCTGCAAGAAACTGACCTTTTATCGCCCAAATTTCAAGCAAGCACGCCAATTAGCGGTGTTGATTGGACCGCAGTTGGTAGAGCTCGTTCTGCCCGCTGTAGAAGAGGATAAAACAACTTTGAGCAATGATGTGCTTATCACGAAGCTTTCTCAAGTTTTGTTCACAAGTGAGGCAACAGAAGGCATCACAGCACTTTTGGCTGATATGTCACATGAATCTATTGAATTGATTGATCGAGTTGATGTGATGGATATTGTCGCAATATTGAAGGCTTTTTTTGCTTTTTTTACGCAACGCCAATCCTCTCTGCCAGACAATTTGGGGCAGAACTAGCTCTTTATTATCACTGGGCGCCTTCAGAGATTAACCAGATGGATTGGCTGGATGTGATTGCCTATCGAGAAGAACTCGCGCGCCTGAATGCTCAAGAATATGAAAGCCATCAGTTAGGATAAAGAATCGTCATGGATGTTTCCCTTGTTGTGCGTTTTGTCAATCATCTGCAAGAGGGGATCGCTTCTGCCAAGCGGGATCTTGCAGCCTTTAGTTCAGATGTTGCGCATTTCCAAAACAAGACAAGGCAGCATTTTAAAGGGTGGTTTGACCCTGAGCATCTTGAGGATGCGACAAAGAATGCGGAAAATGCTTTTAATCATGCGCGGGGGCGTATGGTGGGTGCCATTGCGCAAACAGCAACCTTAATTGCACCGCTCTATAAAGCCATGCAATTTGATCAATCGATGAAGGGACTAGAAAAGGTTCTCGATGCCCCCCTTGATCGCTTAAAGGAATTGCGCCGTTTTGCGCTTGAAACCTCCACCAAGATTCCGTTAGCGGCGCGTGAAGTCTTAGAATTGATGACCAGTGCCAGCCAAGCAGGGATTGGCGAACAAGATCTGGAAGCTTTTAGCATTTATGCTGCTAAAGCAGCTGTTGCTTTTGATATGACGGGAGATCAGATTGGGGAGCGCTTTGCCAAATTGCGCAATGTCTTTAAGCTTAATCAGGTAGGTATTGAAGATCTAGGTGATGCTATCAATCATCTCTCTAATCACATGGCGGCAAAAGCCAGTGAAGTGTCTGATTTTACCAATCGTGCCACCGGTGCGGCAACCATGTTTAAGCTCACCGCGCGCGAAACTGCGGCATTTGGTACGGCGATGATTTCTGCTGGGATTGTTCCAGAGAGTGCCGCGCGTGGTTTTAATGCCATGAGTGCCCGTATTCAGGCAGGAGGCAAGCATATTGAAGATGCTTTTGCCAATATCGGGCTTTCTCGCGAAAAATTCATGCAAGATCTGGACAAAGATGCCACCGGCACCTTGGTGCGCTTTTTTAATGTGTTGGGTAAATCCGAACAGGGGATGCGCTCGCTGATTGCCATTGCGGGGCGCGATTTTACTGGTGATTTTGCCAAATTGGTGGGCAACCCAGAATTGTTAGGGCAAGCTTTAGAGTATGTGAAAGATCCACAAGTCTTTAAAGGCTCGGTAGAGCAAGAAGCAGACAAACAAGCAACCGGTGCTATGCGGCAATTTGAACTCTTGCAAAACCGTATTGTAGCTCTGGGCATCACCATTGGTGAAGTGCTTCTGCCTCCTCTCAACAGTCTCATGGAAACTGTTGGTAATTTTACTAATGGGCTTATGGCGTGGGCGAATGCCCATCCCACTTTAACAAGTGCCATTATCAAAACCATTGCTGCCCTGATGGCTTTTAATATTGCTCTGCGCGTGTTGCGCTTTACCATGGCTGGCACACGTCTTGGGCTTCTTCAATTGATGGGCTCTTTTATCAAGCTTAGAGTACTCAGTCGTGGTGTTGCTGCAAGCTGGCGGGGCTTAGCAGCCGCAGGGCGCTCGCTGGGCTTGCTAACCGCGGGTCTTGGGGCAAGTTCACTCCGACTCTTACGCCCCATGACCTTGTTGGTCGGGGCTTTACGGGGGATTGCTGTCTCAGGAAGTGCATTTGCTGCCTCTTTTGGTTGGATCGGGACAGCGATAGAAGTGGCTGGGGCAGCTATTTCCTCTGTTGTGGGGGGTATTTTTACCCCGATCGGGGCGGTCATTGCTGCTGTTGTGGCTGTCATCCTTGCTGCGGGTTTTGCTTTGTGGAAATATTGGGATCGTTTTTCTTCATTTGTCAAAGGTTTTGCACGGGGGGTATCTCGGGCTTTTGGGCGTGCCTTTGAAGCCGTCATGCGCTTTTTTGGTGCTGATACCACCACCATCACCAAATGGAAAAATATCATTGCTGCTGCTTTTGATTTCTCTCAAACTTGGCAAAA
>NZ_JBHIPR010000061.1:115143-116049 GCF_042196145.1 Bartonella sp. AP258QHHD | reverse complement strand
TGCTGGTAGTAACGTTTTGACAGAATGGTGGAGAGTGGTCATGAATCCCATAAGTCCCCATACTTGTCTTGGAGATGCGAGCGATAAGTGTACATGGCGCTATGGCACATCTCATCGTGAACAAAATAAGAAAAAAATCTTGCTATTAGTTTTCAGGAAGATATTGTTAATTGTGATGACAACGATGCTGTTAAGCAGCGTATAGGATTGATCAATGGTTATTTGAAGTCAGTAGTGAAAGAAGGTTGGGTGGATATTACTGAAGGGAAGAGCCTTTTTGATGATTGTATAATAGAAAAATCTAATAGTGGTTTTGTAGATTATTGTTTACAAATTAAAGTAAATAACCTCTTTTTTATTTACATGAGAGAAGTAAAGGGTTTCGTTGGTTTTTTTGTTTTAAAGTCCTTACAGAAGTTCGCAGGCATAGAAGCAAAAATGGAATAATTTTTTTATTGGATGAGCCAGCAAATAATTTACATATTCATCCACAGAGAAAAATATTAAGCTCCTTACAAACTTTATCGAGCATAAAGGGCAATAAAGTAATTTATTCGACGCATTCCCCTTATCTTATTAACGACGATAATTTGGATAATTTGTTTACCGTACGTAATGAAGCAAATGATTTTGAAGCGCCTCGAATTGTTTGTGAAAGATTTCTGGAATTAACTATATCTCCTGAAGAAACTGTGAGGGCTGTTGAGCCTATTGTTCAAAAAACATGGATTACACACCTTGGAACAGGAGCTGATTGGATTATAAAAAAATTTAATGGAGTTGCTGCTAATGCAAAGAAAGTAAATCACATTGCTGATTGCGTGAAACATATTATTGGTGGATAATTTTCTCAGTTTATGCCGTAAAGCTTATACCCTTACGCGTTTTATTTAAATGCTAACACCC
>NZ_JBHIPR010000061.1:0-115126 GCF_042196145.1 Bartonella sp. AP258QHHD | reverse complement strand
TTGGTAAAATTTTACGGAAACTTCGCATTGATCACTCCGAACGCCTCTTAGATATGGCTAAGAAATTAGACATATCTGTAGGATTTTTATCTTCTGTCGAGATTAGCAAAAAATCTGTTCCTGTAGGACTGGAGGAAAAGATCATAGAGCTTTATGGTTTAGATCAAGAGGCAGCAGAAATTTTGAGAAGAGAATCGGATGCTTGTTGTAAAAGTTTCACTATAAAGTCTTCTGATACATTTAGATGTGAAGCTGTTGGTATGTTTGCTAGACTGATAAACATTATTTCACAAGAAAAGATTTAGAACTATTAAAAAATTGTTAGAGAAAGCTGGCAAAAAGAATACGCTTTGTAAAGGAAATAGTGAAAACCCTATTCCCCTAACTTTATTAAGGCATCCCTCGCAGCAAAAAAGATATGAATTTCAAAAACTTAATAGGAATATAAAGCTATATGGTGGGCGATGAGAGACTCGAACTCCCGACATCCTCGGTGTAAACGAGGCGCTCTACCAGCTGAGCTAATCGCCCAATGCAATGATCAGCAATTGAATGGAGACTATTTAAGGAAGAATTTTTCTAAACGCAAGAATAAAGATGGGATTTGATAATTTTTTTTAAAAATGCATAATCCTTCTTGACATGAACGCATGAACCCCTTACACGACCGCTTGTACCAAATTAAATTGGTTCGAAAAAAATGCGCGGGTGTAGCTCAGTTGGTTAGAGTGCTGGCCTGTCACGCCGGAGGTCGCGGGTTCGAGCCCCGTCACTCGCGCCATTTCGTGATTCCTTATGAAATTTCCTTTTTAAAATATCCATATGCTATGAGTAATGTGGTGGAGTGTTTGATCGGGGAATAAATATGTTTTTTCTTTCTTTTTATATGGTTTATAAGAATAGGGCTTGCGTCTTTCTTTGCTCTGCGTTACCTATGCCGATAAGAAAAGTATCGCTCTGTATGCCTTAGAAGCAGTATGAATAGAGTTAATAGAGCGATTGTTAAATTTGTCTGTTTGGTCTCGCAATATTGAATCATTGTGTTAAACTCAGGCATTTCGTTACGATGGAAGAGGGTTATGGCTTATTTATTGAGCTCTTATTTGCCAGTCTTGATTTTCATTATTGTGTCAGCGGTTATTGCTGGAGTTTTGTTGATTACACCTTACATTGTAGCATATCGTTCCCCCGATCCTGAAAAATTATCGGCTTATGAATGTGGGTTTAATTCATTTAGTGATGCACGCATGAAGTTTGATATTCGTTTCTATTTGGTATCAATTTTATTTATTATTTTTGATCTTGAAGTTGCATTTCTTTTTCCTTGGGCTGTTTCATTCGAATCAATAGGTATGTTTGGCTTTTGGTCGATGATTGTGTTTTTAGCGATTTTGACTATTGGATTTATATATGAATGGAAAAAAGGAGCCCTTGAATGGAATTAAGATCTAATAATTCAACGATTGAGGCTCCAAAACCAAAAGGAATCATTGATCCAAATACTGGTGGGCTGATAGGATCTGACAATAAGTTTTTTCGTGATATCAATGCTGAATTATCAGATAAGGGTTTTTTAGTTACCTCGGCAGATGCTTTGATTACTTGGGCACGTACCGGTTCTTTAATGTGGATGAGTTTTGGTTTGGCTTGTTGTGCTATCGAAATGATGCAATGCTCAATGCCTCATTATGATAATGAGCGTTTTGGATATGCACCACGAGCTTCACCCCGCCAGTCAGATGTGATGGTGGTGGCAGGTACTCTGACAAATAAGATGGCTCCTGCTTTAAGAAAAGTGTACGATCAGATGCCAGAGCCACGTTATGTGATTTCTATGGGATCATGTGCAAACGGTGGGGGATATTATCATTATTCCTATTCAGTAGTGCGGGGATGTGATCGTATCGTGCCTGTCGATATATATGTCCCAGGGTGTCCACCTACAGCAGAGGCATTATTATACGGCATATTGTTGCTACAGAAAAAAATCCGTCGTACCGGATCCATAGAGCGATAGAGAGTTTTTTTGTCATGGTGGATGAAACATTGGTTGAGCTTGCTGCTTATTTGGAAAACAAATTAAAAAATAAGCTTGAAGAGACTGTTCTTGCTTTTGGTGAATTGACCATTGTGGCACGTCTTGATGCAATTATCGATGTCTTAATGTTTGTTCGTGATGATTCTCGCTGTCAATTTATTAATCTTACAGACATTAGTGGTGTGGATTATCCTTCTCGCGATAAGCGCTTTGATGTTTCTTACCAATTGTTATCTCCTCGTGAGAATTTACGCTTACGTGTAAAGGTTCGTACTGATGAAAATACTCCTGTTGCTTCAGCTTGTACGGTTTATCCTGGTGCAGAGTGGTATGAACGAGAAACGTATGATATGTATGGGATTTTATTTTCAGGACATCCGGATTTGAGACGGATTTTAACAGATTATGGGTTTGAAGGATATCCTTTACGCAAAGACTTTCCTGTGACAGGATTTGTTGAATGCCGTTATGATAATGAAGCAAAGAGGGTGATTTATGAGCCTGTTGTTTTGCGCCAAGAGATGCGTAATTTTGATTTTCTTTCTCCTTGGGAAGGAGGACAGTATACTTTGCCATGTGATGGGAAAGCAGATGAAAAAAAATAATATTGGTTTTGATAAGGCATTATATTAGGGTACTGTATTTCTTAAATAATTAAATATTTTTTAGCGTGATAGATTTTTTTGATATTTGATATGAAGTTTTTTAAAAAGCAAGGGGTTGATTGTGGCTGAGGTCAATGTTCGAAACTTTAATATCAATTTTGGTCCGCAGCATCCTGCCGCGCATGGGGTTTTGCGCATGGTTCTGGAGCTGGACGGTGAAGTTGTTGAGCGTGTAGATCCACATATTGGGTTGTTGCATCGCGGTACTGAAAAATTAATGGAAACAAAGACTTATCTCCAAGCTGGTCCTTATCTAGATCGTTTGGATTATGTTGCTCCTATGAATCAGGAACATGCTTTTGTTCTTGCTATTGAAAAGTTATTAGATATAAAAGTTCCTAAAAGAGGGCAATTAATACGTGTTTTGTTTTCTGAAATTGGGCGTATTCTTAATCATTTGCTTAATGTAACGACACAGGCAATGGATGTTGGTGCTTTAACACCACCGCTTTGGGGATTTGAGCAACGTGAAAGATTGATGATTTTTTATGAGCGTGCCTGTGGTGCTCGTCTTCATGCAAATTATTTTCGTCCTGGTGGCGTGCATCAAGATTTACCAGAATCTTTAGTTGAGGATATTGGTGATTTTATTGATCCATTTCTTGTTTCTCTCGGAAAACTTGACGCGCTTGTGACCCCAAATCGGATTTTTAAGCAGCGTAATGTGGATATTGGCGTTGTAAGTATTGATGAAGCTTGGGCACGCGGTTTTTCTGGGGTTATGATTCGTGGAGCTGGTGTTCCATGGGATTTGCGTAAAAGTCAGCCTTATGAATGTTACGATGAAATGGAATTCGATATTCCTATAGGTAAAAATAGCGATTGTTATGATCGCTATCTTATTCGTATGGAAGAAATGCGTCAATCAGCGAAAATTATGCGCCAATGTGTGGAACGTTTACTGAGTACTGAAAAAAATGGACCAGTTTCGAGCTTGGATCGCAAAATTGTACCACCGACGCGGAGTGAAATGAAAAGCTCGATGGAAGCACTGATTCATCACTTTAAACTCTATACGGAAGGTTTTCATACACCTCCTGGAGAAGTATATGTTGCTGTGGAAGCTCCGAAGGGTGAGTTTGGTGTTTATCTTGTTTCTGATGGAACCAATAAGCCTTATCGTGTCAAGTTGCGTGCTCCTGGGTTTGCTCATCTCCAAGCTATGGATTTTTTAACCAGAGGTCATATGTTAGCAGATGCTACAGCTATTTTGGGTTCGATTGATATTGTTTTTGGGGAGGTTGATCGCTAATGTCCGTACGCCGTCTTGCAGATGATGTTTATCAGCCCGCTGAGTTTTCTTTTACAAAAGAAAATCAGATATGGGTAAAAAATACCATAAAAAAATATCCTGCAGGGCGTCAGCAGTCTGCTGTAATTCCATTATTAATGCGTGCTCAAGAGCAAGATGGTTGGGTGACACGTGCTGCGATTGAGCATATTGCTCAGATTCTTTCCATGGCTTATATCCGTGTCTTAGAAGTTGCTACTTTTTATACTCAGTTTCAGCTTAAGCCTGTTGGAACAAAAGCGCATATTCAAGTTTGTGGTACAACGCCTTGTATGTTACGTGGTTCTGATGAATTGATTAAAGTTTGTCAGAAAAAAATTCATCATGAACCTTTTGCGACCAATCAGGATGGAACCTTATCATGGGAAGAGGTGGAGTGTCTTGGTGCTTGTGTGAATGCTCCGATGGTTATGATTTTTAAAGATACTTATGAAGATCTTACAGCTGAACGCCTTGAAGAAATTATTGATGCATTTGAAGCAGGTAAGGGTTCTGAGATAGAGGTTGGTCCGCAAAATAGTCGTAAATCGTCGGAACCGATTAGTGGTTTAACTTCTCTTATTGATGATGAGAAAGAAAAAAAGATCTCTCAAGTCTTCACCAAAAAAGGATAAGGAAAGAATGGGGAACATAATTAAGTATTTTTCTTGAGAAAATATTTTATTATTCTACCCATGATGGCAACATTTAACGAAAAGTAAGAAATCTTGAAAAGATATTTAAAAATTGCATTTGAGGAAAAGCGGAAAATGCTATGGGTGATAGAAAAAAAGGTGGGGTATGCTAGCTGATAAAGATCGTATCTTCACCAATATTTATGGTTTAAAAGACAAATCATTAAAGGCTGCGATGTTGCGTGGGCATTGGAATGGTCTGAAAGAAATGATTGACAAAGGTCGTGATTGGATCATTGATGAAGTGAAGGCATCGGGTTTACGCGGTCGTGGTGGTGCTGGTTTTCCTACTGGAATGAAGTGGTCCTTTATGCCAAAGCAGAATGATGGACGTCCTCATTATTTGGTTGTCAATGCCGATGAATCTGAACCTGGAACTTGTAAAGACCGTGATATTTTACGTCATGACCCCCACACTTTGATTGAAGGATGTGCAATCGCTACTTTTGCTATGGGAGCCAATGTTGCTTTTATTTATATTCGTGGTGAATATATTCGTGAACGTGAAGCGCTTCAAGCTGCGGTTGATGAATGCTATGATGCGGGTTTACTTGGCAAAAAAACGAAATATGGGCATGCTTGTGATATTGTTATTCATCATGGAGCGGGTGCTTATATTTGTGGTGAAGAAACAGCTCTTCTTGAAAGTCTTGAGGGAAAAAAGGGACAACCTCGGCTTAAACCACCATTTCCTGCCAATATGGGGATTTATGGCTGTCCAACAACAGTAAATAATGTAGAGTCTATTGCCGTTGTTCCAACGATTTTGCGGCGGGGTGCTTCGTGGTTTTCATCAATCGGACGAGCAAATAATGTTGGAACGAAATTATTTATGGTTTCAGGGCATGTTAATGCACCTTGTACATTTGAAGACGCTCTTGGTGTTTCATTCCGTGAATTAATTGAAAAACATACGGGTGGTGTTCGTGGTGGATGGAATAATCTTTTAGCAGTTATTCCAGGGGGGGCTTCTTGTCCAGTCGTTCGTGGTGAGGATATGATCGATGCGATCATGGATTTTGATGGGATGCGAGATGTCGGGTCTTCTTTTGGCACAGGGGGAATGATTGTTATGGATAAATCAACCGATATTATCAAGGCAATTTGGCGTATAGCTGCTTTTTTCAAGCACGAGAGTTGTGGTCAGTGTACACCGTGTCGTGAGGGGACGGGATGGATGATGCGTCTTTTAGGGCGTATGGTTGAGGGAAGAGCGCAAAAACGCGAGATTGATCTTTTGTTTGAAGTGTCTAAACAGGTTGAAGGACACACTATTTGTGCGCTTGGTGATGCTGCCGCATGGCCTGTACAGGGGTTGATACGTAATTTTCGTCCAGAAATCGAGCGTAGAATTGATGAATACACGCGAAATGTAGTCCAAAGCAAAAATATTGCTTTAGAAGCGGTTTAATAAAGGATTTTGTTTTAAGAACGACCGAATGCAAATTTTAAGTGGGTTATCCGCAGGTTGGATGGGTGATGATAAATATCAAAGTTGATGGCAAAGAGATTGAAGTTCCTGATTACTACACGTTGCTTCAGGCTGCTGAGGCGGCTGGGGCAGAAATTCCACGTTTTTGTTTTCATGAATCTTTGTCAATTGCTGGAAATTGTCGTATGTGTTTAGTTGAGGTTAAGGGTGGTCCACCAAAACCTCAGGCTTCTTGTGCTATGGGGGTTCGTGATTTACGATTAGGGCCTAACGGTGAGGCACCTGAGATTTTTACCAATACACCGATGGTAAAAAAAGCACGTGAAGGTGTTATGGAATTTCTTCTCATTAATCATCCTTTGGATTGTCCAGTGTGTGATCAAGGGGGAGAGTGTGATCTTCAAGATCAAGCAATGCTTTATGGACGAGATTGTTCTCGTTATACAGAAAATAAACGTGCTGTAGAAGATAAATATATTGGACCTCTTGTCAAAACTGTTATGACACGGTGTATTCATTGTACACGGTGTGTTCGTTTTACAACGGAAGTTGCAGGTATTTCTGAGCTTGGTTTGATCGGTCGTGGTGAAGATGCTGAAATTACGACGTATCTTGAAAAAGCTATGACATCTGAATTACAGGGAAATGTTATTGATCTTTGTCCAGTGGGAGCTCTAACTTCAAAACCTTATGCGTTTCATGCCCGTCCGTGGGAATTGGTAAAAACGGAATCGATTGATGTGATGGATGCGCTTGGTAGTGCTATCCGTATTGATAGCCGCGGCCGTGAAGTTATGCGGATTATGCCGCGTACGAATGAAGATGTAAATGAGGAATGGATCTCTGATAAAACGCGTTTTATTTGGGATGGATTACGGACTCAGCGGCTTGATAAGCCATATGTACGCAAAGATGGAAAGCTTCAACCTGTCAGTTGGACAGAAGCTTTTGCAAAAATTAAAATGGTAATCTCTAAAATTTTTCCAGAAAAAATTGGAGCCATTGCGGGGGATCTTGCTTCTGTTGAAGAAATGTATGCCCTTAAAGCATTATTGAGTTCTTTGGGCTCAACGCTTTTTGATTGTCGTCAAAGAGGGGGGGCTTTATCGCCAGAGTTTGGGCGCTCGAGTTATATTTTTAATCCTACAATTGTAGGTATTGAACAGGCTGATGCACTGCTTATTGTGGGATCTAATCCACGTCATGAAGCAGCTGTTTTAAATGCGCGTATTTTAAAGCGCCAACGGATGGGCAATTTTCCTATTGCATTAATTGGAGAGAAAGTCGATTTACGTTATCCTTATTCTTACCTTGGATCTGGGAGTGATACATTAACGACACTTATTCGTGGAGAGGATGTTTTTTATAATGTCTTAAAAGAAGCGAAGAGGCCCCTTATTCTTATCGGAGAGGGAGCGGTTTCAGGAAGTGAAGGTTTATCTGTTTTAAAAAGTCTTGCTAAATTAGCTGATAATATAGGTGCTCTTAGTGAGACATGGAATGGGTTTGGGGTTCTTCATAATGCAGCTTCGATTGTTGGAGGGTTGGACATAGGCTTTACTTCTAAGCTTGGGGTTGCAAATATACTTAAAACCTGTGAAGTTCTATTTTTGCTTGGTGCTGATGAAGTAGAATTAGCCAATACAAAAGCTTTTACAGTTTATATTGGGAGCCATGGTGATAATGGTGCACATGCTGCTGACGTTATTTTGCCTGCATCTGCTTACACTGAAAAATCAGGGCTTTATGTGAATACAGAAGGACGTGTTCAAATGACAAATCGGGCTGGTTTTGCTCCAGGTGAAGCAAAAGAAGATTGGGCTATTTTGCGTGCTTTATCGGATATTTTAGGACAAAAGCTCCCTTTTGATTCTCTTTCTCAATTAAGGCAATGCTTGTTTAATGATTATCCACACCTTTGTGCTGTTGATGATATAGTGCCTTCTGATATAAGTGGTCTTAAGGCGCTTGGTTCAAAAATGGTTTCTCTCGAGAGTCAAGCATTTACTTCTATGGTTAAAGATTTTTATTTAACAAATCCGATAGCACGTGCTTCTGCTGTTATGGCTGAATGTTCATCTCTTGCAAAAAACCGTGCTACACAAACAGTAAAGTAAGGCAAAGGAAAAGGAATAATGATGTATGATTTCTTTATGACTTGGCTGTTGCCATTACTCATTATAATCGGAAAAACACTTCTTCTTTTGGTCGTTCTTTTGGTCTTAGTTGCTTATCTTCTTTATGCAGATAGAAAAATTTGGGCAGCGGTACAATTGCGTCGTGGACCAAACGTTGTTGGACCATGGGGTTTGTTACAGTCTTTTGCAGATTTAATTAAATTTGTTGTTAAGGAGCCTATTATCCCTGCAGGTGCAAATAAGGGTGTTTTTCTTTTGGCTCCTTTTGTTTCAGCGACACTTGCTTTATCAACTTGGGCTGTTATTCCTGTCAATGAGGGTTGGGAGATTGCAAAGATTAATGTTGGCTTGCTTTATATTTTAGCCATTTCATCTCTTGAAGTTTATGGTGTTATTATGGGGGGATGGGCATCAAATTCAAAATATCCTTTCTTAGGAGCTCTTCGTTCGGCGGCACAAATGGTTTCTTATGAAGTTTCCATTGGTTTTGTGCTTGTGACTGTCATTTTAATAAGTGGTTCGTTAGATCTCACAACAATTGTTTTTAAACAAACGCACGGGCTTGGTACAACTCTTGGTCTTCCTTTTAACAGTTTTCTCGATTGGAATTGGTTGGTCCTTTTTCCAATGTTTATTATATTTTTTATTTCTGCGCTTGCAGAGACAAATCGTCCTCCATTCGATTTGGTGGAAGCAGAATCCGAACTTGTTGCTGGTCATATGGTAGAATATTCTTCAACGCCTTACATGCTCTTCTTTCTAGGTGAATATGTTGCGATTGTTTTAATGTGCGCATTAACAACCATTCTATTTTTAGGCGGTTGGCTGCCTCCCTTAGATGTTTGGTGGCTTAATTGGGTTCCTGGTATCATTTGGTTTGTTTTAAAAGTCTGTTTTGTATTTTTTTGGTTTGCTATGGTTAAAGCATTTGTTCCACGTTATCGCTATGATCAGCTCATGCGGCTTGGTTGGAAGGTTTTTCTTCCTCTCTCACTAGCAATGGTTGTGATAACTGCTGCTTTTTTAAAGTTTACGGATTTCGTTTAAGAGGAGATTTTACGATGTCAGGTTTTATTCAGGCGGCAAAGTCACTTCTTCTATTGGAATTTGTGAGTGCTTTTTTCTTAGCTATGCGTCAATTTTTTTCACCAAAACCCACGATTAATTATCCTTATGAAAAAGGTTTTGTATCTCAGCGTTTTCGTGGTGAGCATGCATTGCGTCGCTATCCAAATGGTGAAGAACGGTGTATTGCTTGTAAATTATGTGAAGCGATTTGTCCTGCTCAAGCGATTACAATTGAAGCTGGTCCACGGCGCAATGATGGTACACGTAGAACTGTCCGTTATGATATAGACATGGTTAAATGTATCTACTGTGGTTTTTGTCAAGAAGCCTGTCCGGTTGAGGCTATTGTCGAAGGTCCAAATTTTGAGTTTGCGACGGAAACACGTGAAGAACTTTATTATGATAAAGAAAAACTTTTATTGAATGGAGATCGCTGGGAGCGAGAAATTGCTCGAAATATATTGATGGATGCGCCTTATCGTTAAGTGTATCGTTAAATGAGGTGTCGGATATTTTTCCGATAAATTGTAATCTGGTATGAAGTTTATACCAATTGTTTGAATAATTAAGGAGAAGCCTATGCTAACAGATCTAGCGGCGGCATTTTTCTATTTGTTTGCTTTTATTATGCTAACAAGTGCAGTTATTGTTATTACAGCACGCAATCCAGTGCATTCTGTTTTGTTTTTAATCCTCGCATTTTTTAATGCAGCAGCTTTGTTTTTACTTGCAGGAGCAGAGTTTTTAGGGCTTATTCTGCTTGTTGTGTATGTTGGAGCTGTCGCTGTTTTATTTTTATTTGTCGTTATGATGCTTGACGTTGATTTTGCTGAGTTAAAGAGTGGAACTCTTCGGTATGCTCCTATTGGAGCTCTTATTGGTGTTATTATCGCTGTAGAATTGATTGTTGTTTTTATGAGTAGCTATTTTTCTCCAGTCTTGAGAACGCATGTTACGCAACCAATGCCAGATTTAGCGCAGCGAACAAATACACAAGCATTAGGTGATATTCTCTATACGGATTATGTTTTCTATTTTCAAATTGCTGGAATGATTTTATTGGTTGCAATGATTGGAGCTATTGTTTTAACACTTCGTCATAAATTAGGAGTAAAGCGGCAATCTATTGCGGAGCAAGTTTCTAGAACGGTAGAAAGTGCCATTGAAATCAAACAAGTTGAATCAGGCAAAGGTATGTAAGGGGGGCTATGCAGATGTATATTGATATTACACATTATCTCACTGTTTCTGCTTTGATGTTTACAATTGGTATTGCTGGAATTTTTCTCAACAGAAAAAATGTGATTATTATCTTGATGTCCATTGAGCTTATATTGCTTTCAGTTAATCTCAATTTTGTTGCATTTTCAGCATTTCTTCATGATCTCGTTGGTCAGGTATTCGCTTTATTTGTCTTAACCGTAGCAGCTGCTGAAGCTGCCATTGGTTTAGCAATTCTGGTCGTTTTTTTCCGTAATCGTGGTTCCATTGCGGTTGAAGATGTTAATGTAATGAAAGGCTAACCAGTGATGTATTATACGATTGTCTTTCTTCCGCTTTTGGGTTTTTTAATTGCTGCACTAGGTGGAAAAACGATAGGAGATCGTGCGAGTGAATTGATAACATGTAGCTTTATGGTTGTTGTTGCCATATTATCGTGGATAGCATTTTTCAGTACTGCACTTGGTCATATTCCAGCGATTGATGTATTGGTATTACATTGGATGACTGTTGGTGACTTAAGCTTTAATTGGGCTTTACATGTTGATGCATTAACAGCTGTCATGCTTATTGTTGTGAATAGTGTTTCGGCATTAGTGCATATTTATTCAATTGGTTATATGCACCATGACCCTTCAAGGTCTCGTTTTTTTTCTTATCTTTCTTTGTTTACATTTATGATGCTTATGTTGGTCACATCCAATAATTTGATTCAGATGTTTTTTGGATGGGAAGGTGTCGGACTTGCTTCTTATTTACTCATTGGTTTTTGGTTTCAGCGCGATTCTGCTAATAAGGCCGCAATGAAAGCTTTTGTAGTTAACCGTGTTGGAGACTTTGGTTTTCTCTTAGGAATCTTTAGTATTTTTGTTTTGTTCCAATCGGTTGATTTTGCCTCTATTTTTGCAAAAGCTGCCGACAAGAGCTTTATACAAAATATGACATTTTTAGATTGGCAATTTGATGGGCAGACGGCAATTACCATTACATGTCTTTTATTATTTATTGGTGCGATGGGAAAATCCGCACAATTTCTTTTACATACTTGGCTGCCTGATGCAATGGAAGGGCCAACCCCTGTATCAGCGCTTATTCATGCCGCTACAATGGTAACGGCTGGTGTTTTTATGATTGCGCGTATGTCGCCAATTTTTGAACTTTCTTCAACTGCTTTGACCGTGATTATTATTGTTGGTGCAACAACAGCGTTTTTTGCAGCAACTGTGGGGTTGGTGCAGAATGATATTAAGCGTGTTATTGCTTATTCTACATGCTCTCAACTTGGTTATATGTTTGTGGCATTAGGTGTTGGAGCTTATGGCGCTGCTGTCTTTCATCTTTTTACGCATGCTTTTTTTAAAGCCTTATTGTTTCTTGGTGCAGGTTCTGTGATTCATTCTGTGTCTGATGAACAAGATATGCGAAAAATGGGTGGGTTACGCAAACATATAAAGATCACCTATTGGATGATGATGGTCGGGACCATTGCCTTGACCGGAGTTGGAATTCCAGGAACACTTTTCGGGACTGCAGGTTTCTTCTCAAAAGATGCGATTATAGAGTCTGCTTTTGCATCTCATAATATTGCTTCAGGATATGCTTTTTATCTTCTTGTTTTTGCTGCCTTTTTAACAAGTTTCTATTCATGGCGACTTATCTTTATGACATTCCATGGTAAACCACGGGCAACAGTTGATGTGATGCATCATGTTCATGAATCGCCTCCAGTTATGTTGATTCCACTCTTTCTTTTATCTATTGGAGCAATATTTTCTGGTGTCGTTTTCCAACCTTACTTTTTTGGTGACTTGTATAATGCTTTTTGGAAGGGAGCATTGTTTACAAGCAGCCATAATCATATTCTTCATGATGCTCACCATGTTTTTAATTGGGTAAAATGGTCGCCTTTTATAGCAATGATTCTTGGGTTTATGTTGGCTTATTTATTTTATATTGTGGCTCCCTCTCTTCCCAAGAAAATGGCGCGTATTATGCCAGGAGTGTATCACTTTCTTTACCAAAAGTGGTATTTCGATCAATTATATAACTTTTTATTTGTTCGTCCTACCTTTAGAATTGGTTCTTTTCTTTGGAAAGTGGGAGACGGTAAGATTATTGATGGTCTAGGTCCCAATGGTATTGCAGCGCGTGTTGTTGATATTACAAATAGAGTTGTTCGAATGCAAACAGGCTATCTTTACCACTATGCATTTGCAATGCTTATCGGCGTTGCATTGCTCATTACATGGATGATGATCGGGGGCGTAAACTAATGACCGATTGGCCTATTCTTTCTACGGTTACATTTTTGCCGCTTGTTGGTGTTCTTCTGATTTTGTTTATCAAAGATGATAGTGAAGTAGCACGCCATAATATACGTAATGTCGCATTTTTTACGACTCTATTTGTTTTTATTATTTCTTTAATTATTTGGATAGGATTTGATTCTAGCAACCAAAATTTTCAAATGGTTGAAAAATCCAGTTGGTTAGGGGGTGGTATTAGCTATCATATGGGGGTCGATGGTATTTCTATTCTTTTTGTTGTTCTCTCGGCTTTTCTTTTGCCTTTCTGTATTTTAGCAAGTTGGGAGAATGTTAAAGAGAGATTAAAAGCCTATATGATTGCGTTTCTTCTTCTAGAAGTTGCGATTATTGGTGTTTTTTGTGCTCTTGATGCAATGCTATTCTATGTTTTTTTTGAAGGCAGCCTCATTCCAATGTTTATCATTATAGGTGTATGGGGAGGAGCACGTCGTGTTTATGCAAGTATAAAGTTTTTCTTATATACTTTACTTGGTTCAGTGCTTATGCTGGTTGCTCTTATGGTTATGTATTGGGAGGCTGGGACACTTGATATACCAACTTTACTCAATTATCAGTTTCCTGCTCATATGCAAATATGGCTATGGCTTGCATTTTTTGCTTCTTTCGCAGTTAAAATGCCAATGTGGCCAGTTCATACATGGCTCCCTGATGCTCACGTAGAAGCACCGACAGCGGGTTCTGTTATTTTAGCTGGTGTCTTACTTAAATTAGGTGGGTATGGTTTTCTTCGTTTTTCTTTACCTATGTTTCCTATCGCTTCAGCAGATTTTGCGCCTTTTGTTTTCACATTATCGCTTATCGCTATTATTTATACATCACTGGTTGCACTTGTTCAAAGTGACATCAAAAAACTTATTGCATATTCCTCAATAGCGCATATGGGATATGTAACGATGGGTATTTTTGCTGTGAATGAACAGGGGATACAAGGGGCTATTTATCAGATGCTATCCCATGGAATTGTTTCAGCAGCATTGTTTCTTTGTGTTGGGGTTATCTATGATCGCTTGCATACACGTGAAATTTCAGCGTTTGGTGGTTTAGTGAATAATATGCCTAAATATGCTGTTGTTTTCTTAATTTTCACCATGGCAAATGTTGGTTTGCCTGGAAGCTCAGGATTTTTGGGTGAATTTTTAACCTTAATAGGTGTTTTTCAAGTAAATAAATTGGTTGTTGTTTTAGCAACAACAGGTGTTATCTTATCGGCAGCCTATGCCCTTTATCTTTATCGGCGTGTGATTTTTGGTTCCTTGGATAAAGAGAATTTAAAAGTATTAATAGATCTTTCTTTAAGAGAAAAACTCCTCCTTTATCCAATGGTTATTCTTACAATATTCTTTGGTATCTATCCAACGCCTATTCTTAAGGCAACGGCGTTTTCCGTAGAAACCCTCATCAATAAACTGCACTAGATAAGGGAAGAATGCACATGCAAACTGAAATAATAGCGCAATTAGTCTTAATTCTTCCAGAGCTTTTAATTGCATTAGGAGCTGTCGTGCTGCTTATGATTGGTGTTTATTCCAATACACGTGCTTCTTTAACAGTGACAGGTTTAGCTATGGCACTTCTTGTGGCAACCATTATTATTCTTATAGTTTTTCCGAAAAATGGTTCATTTCAAACCAATGCGCTCGTTATCGATTCCTTTAGTCGTTATATGAAAATTTTAATGCTTATTGGTGCACTCTTTTCTCTTATCATGTCTGTTGGTTTTGCCAATGCACAAAAGTTTAATATATTTGAGTTTCCAGTACTTGTTCTTTTAGCAACCCTTGGAATGATGTTTATGATTTCAGCGGGTAATATGCTGTCGCTTTATATGGGGTTAGAGCTGCAATCTTTAGCTTTATATGTTTTAGCAGCGATTAATCGTAATAATGTAAAATCTTCTGAAGCCGGTATAAAATACTTTGTTTTAGGAGCATTATCTTCAGGGTTGCTTCTTTATGGTATTTCTTTGCTTTATGGTTTTACCGGTCAAATTGGTTTTCACGAAATTGCTCTTGCTTTAAAGGGCAAAAATGTACAATTGGGGGTCATTTTTGGAATTGTCTTTATTTTAGCTGGTTTGGCTTTCAAAATTTCTGCTGTTCCGTTTCATATGTGGACACCTGATGTTTATGAAGGAGCGCCCACACCGATTACAGCATTTTTTGCTGGTGCCCCTAAAGTTGCTGCAATGGCTTTAATCATCCGTATTATTGTGGTGACCTTTATTCCCCTAGGGCGTGTTGATAACGTGATGCCTGCATGGCAACAAATTTTGGTGTTCATGGCGATTACATCAATGATACTGGGTGCTTTTGCTGCAATCGGTCAGAATAATATTAAGCGCTTAATGGCTTATTCGTCGATCAGTCATATGGGTTATGCACTTGTTGGTTTATCTGCTGGAGATATGCTTGGGATAAAAAGCGTTATCCTTTATATGACTATTTATCTTGGAATGACGCTTGGTTCATTTGCCTTTATTCTTGGAATGCGCTCTCAGAATGGAAATGTTGAAAATATTTATGATCTTTCAGGGTTAGCAAAGACGAATCCGTTTATGGCTGTTGTGATGACAATACAGCTTTTTTCTTTAGCAAGCATACCTCCTATGGCTGGTTTTTTTGGAAAGTGGTATACATTTTCTGCTGCTGTCCACGCTGGACTTACGCCACTTGCTGTCGTTGGGATGATAGCGTCTGTAGTTGGGGCTTTTTACTATTTGCGAGTCATTAAAATTATGTGGTTTGATGATGCAAAAGCGCATTTTGTTGCTTTATCGAAAGAGCTTCAATTTTGTCTTGGTCTTTCTGTATTCTTTATTTTATTTTACGCGCTTTTTGGAGTTTGGTTCGCTGAGCTAGCAGAAAAAGCAGCAACAGCATTGTTTTAATGAATATGGTTTATACTTTATCAGATTTTGCACAAAAACAGGGATACACTGTTGAAGCGTACGATAGTGTTGATTCAACAAATCTTATTGCGCAACGAAAAGCGCAAACTGGTCATCAAGGTAATCTTTGGATTGTTGCACAAGAACAATCACAGGGAAGAGCAAGAAGAGGGAGGACTTGGTCTAGTCCAAAAGGGAACCTTTATTCTAGTCTTTTATTAATTGATGATATTGTTCATCAAACTGCGGCTCAACTTGGTTTTGTTGCTGGAGTAAGTGTGGCAGAGGCAATAAAACAATTGATAAAAGAGGAAAAGCAGACAAACAATATTGTGAGCTTAAAATGGCCAAACGATATTTTGCTCAGAGGAGAAAAAAGCTCTGGAGTTTTGCTTGAGATTTTAAAATTGTCATCACAACAATATGCCTTGGTTATTGGTATTGGAATAAATGTGAAATATAATTATGAAGATGCGCCCTATTCCACTTCAAGCTTAAAGAATATCGGGTTGCGTATTGATGCAGAACAATTATTTACGGTTTTGACGGAGTGTTTTTCTAAAAATTACCTTCTTTGGAAACAACCAAAAGGATGTGAAATAATCCGAAAAAAATGGCTTTTATATTCCGCTCATCTTGGGAAACATGTCAAAGTGGTGAATGATGAAAAAGTCATTGAGGGTATTTTTGATGGTCTTGATAGTGATTTTAACTGCATCATAAAGCGAAAAGACGGTCAGACAGCCATTATAACAGCTGGGGATGTTCATTTTGGTTTGGCTGATTCTGTTAATGCAGGCCGTTATTGAAAAATTATTTTATCATCAGATACCTTAATGATTTGGGAGATGTTTATGGTTGCAGCCAATAGATGTGAATTTGTTTTTTTACCTCTGGGAGGTGTAGGTGAAATAGGGATGAATTTAGCTGCTTACGGATTTGGTCCCCAATATCTTCGTGAATGGCTGCTGGTTGATATGGGGATTAGTTTTGCTGGTTCTGAATTACCAGGTGTCGATCTTGTTTTGCCTGATATTCGTTTTCTAGAAAGTGAAAAACACAATATACGGGGTCTTGTTTTAACACATGCACATGAAGATCATTATGGGGCCGTTCTTGATTTATGTCCAAAGTTACAAGTGCCGATTTACTGTACGCCTTTTACGGCAGGATTATTGGAAACTAAAAAACAATTAGATTTTGAATCTCAAAAAATTTTACTCAATATTTTTCAAGCTGGTGATTGTTTTCAGGTAGGTTCCTTTGCTGTAGAGGCTATAGCCGTTAACCATTCAATACCAGAATCTGTATCTTTAGCAATTACAACCTCTTTGGGGACTGTGATTCATACTGGTGATTGGAAAATTGATCATACCCCTTCACTCGGGGCTGTAACCGATGAAAAAAGATTTCGTGCTTTAGGCAAAAAAGGTGTTTTAGCATTACTTTGTGATTCCACAAATGCATGTCGGGATGGTATCTCTCCTTCAGAACAGCAAGTTCAAGCCAGTCTTTCAGAGATTATTTCTAAAGCTGAAGGGCGCGTTGCGATAGCAACTTTTTCTTCTAATATTGGTCGGATACGTTCTATTGCTCTTGCAGCTGAAGCTGCTGGACGTAAGGTGCTTGTCATTGGGCGTTCCCTTAAGCGAAGTATTATGGTTGCACAAGAGCTTGGTTATATGAATGGTTTAGCACCATTTGTAACGGAAGATGATTATGGGTACATCTCGCGAAAAGATCTTGTTTTAATTGTCACAGGGAGCCAAGGTGAGCCATGTGCTGCTTTGGCTAAACTGTCACGTGATGGAATGAAAAATATTGCACTTTCCGCTGGTGATACCGTTATTTATTCATCACGAAGTATTCCAGGAAACGAAAAAGCGATTATTGAGGTACAAAATCGTTTCATTGATTTGGGTATTAAAATTATTACGAATGAAGATGCACTTGTTCATGTTTCAGGTCATCCCCGTCGTTCAGAACTTTTACAGATGTATGATTGGATAAAGCCACAAATACTTGTCCCTGTACATGGGGAAGCAATGCATCTTAAGGCTCAGGCAACTTTAGCACGTCAAGCGGGTATTAAAACTGTTATGGATATCAGAAATGGCTATATGTTACGTCTTGCACCAGAGCCTGTAGAAGTTATTGATCAAGTTCCTGTTGGCCGCATCTATAAGGATGGTTGCTTAATTGGAGATGAAGATGAATTAGGGATTCGTGAACGCCGTAAACTAAGTTATGCTGGTCATGTTACTATTTCTCTCCATATAAATAGTAAGCATGAATTATTAGGGGATATAGGTCTAACAACATTCGGGTTACCTGAAAGTAATGGAAAGGGGGAAAGTTTAAAAGATATTCTTTTAGATATCGTAGAAAATACAGTTTATAATATCCCACGCATGAAACAGAAAAATAATGAACTTATTCGAGAGGCAACACGACGTGCAGTAAGAGCGGCTGTTCATGAAATTTGGCAAACAAAACCTATCTGTACAGTTTTTTTACATCGGTCAAAATAAAAGAACTTTCCTATTACGTTATTTAAAAAGAGAAGAGCATTTTTATTTTATTGCTAAATAAGAAAAATAGAGAATAAAGCACAATAAATTTTTAAATGATAAGATCGTTATATTTGCAAGTATTCAGAATGCGGCTATAGATGAATAGAGGGTGTGATAAATTGTTCCGATATGATAGATCTGATTAGGAGTTAATTATTTCAATGCGTCTTTCTCAATATTTCCTTCCACTTTTAAAAGAGAATCCTAAAGAAGCAGAAATTGTTTCTCATCGCTTCATGTTGCGCGCTGGAATGATTCGACAACAAACATCAGGGATTTATTCTTGGCTTCCTTTGGGAAAAAAAGTGCTTGATAAAGTTTGTAAAATTATTCGTGAAGAGCAAGAACGTGCGGGTGCAATAGAAATATTGATGCCTACAATTCAGTCTGCTGATCTTTGGCGTGAAAGCGGTCGTTATGATGATTATGGTTTGGAAATGCTCCGCATTAAAGATCGTCAAAAGCGTGATTTACTTTATGGTCCAACCAATGAAGAGATGGTAACAGATATTTTTCGCTCTTATGTTCGTTCTTATAAAGATCTTCCGCTTAATTTATACCATATTCAATGGAAATTTCGTGATGAAATTCGTCCACGTTTTGGTGTGATGCGAGCACGAGAATTTTTAATGAAAGATGCTTATTCTTTTGATCTTGATTATGAAGGCTCTGAAACATCTTATAATCGTATGTTTGTTGCTTATTTACGCACTTTTTCTCGCCTTGGCTTAAAAGCAATTCCTATGCGTGCAGATACAGGTCCAATAGGGGGGGAACTCAGTCATGAATTTATCATTTTGGCTGAAACAGGAGAGAGTGCTATCTTCTGTGATAAACAATTTCTTGAACTTACCGTTCCTGATAGTTCAATCGATTTTAGTGATAAAGCTGTTTTAGATGATATTGTTAAGCAATGGACATCTTTTTATGCAGCAACGGAAGAAATGCATAATGAAGAGGAGTGGGCTAAAGTTTCTGATCATAATCGTCTTTCAGCGCGTGGTATTGAAGTAGGGCATATTTTCCACTTTGGTACTAAATATTCTGCTCCAATGGGAGCAAAAGTTATGGGACAAGATGGAAAAGAGCATGTGGTCTCTATGGGATCTTATGGTATTGGGCCTTCGCGTCTTGTTGCGGCCGCTATTGAGGCTTCTCATGATGAAAATGGTATTATTTGGCCAAAGTTTATGGCACCGTTTGATTTTGGGATTATCAATATGAAGCCCGATGATGAAAAATGCACACAGGCATGTGAGTTTCTCTATCAGGGATTAAAGAAGGTTGGTTTTGATCCGTTATTAGATGATAGAAATGAACGCCCTGGATCAAAATTTGCAACAATGGATTTGATTGGTTTGCCAACGCAAATCATTGTTGGTCCTAACAGTATTGCACAAAATGAAGTTGAAATTAAAGATCGAAAAACAGGAATAAAAAAATCTCTAAAGGTTGAAGATGTGCTCAGCCAACTTTCTATAATTTAATAGGAAATATTATGAAGAGGCTGAAAAAAAATGCTTTTCATCTTATGAGTGGATGATCGCTTTTCGTTATATGATTCCCAATAAAAAACATGTCGTTGCATCTGTTATTTCAATTATTTCTCTTATTGGGATTATGTTGGGCGTATTTGCTCTGGTTGTTGTTATGGCGGTGATGAATGGCTTTCGTACAGAACTTCTCAATCGTATTCTTGGTATGAATGGGCATCTTATTATTCAAACAGTTGATTCTGGTTTCTCTGATTATAAGACTCTTATTTCTTCTTTAGAAACTACAAATGGTGTGAAGTTTGCTTTACCTGTTATTGAAGGTCAAGCGCTTGTTCAAGGTGAAGTTCAAGGTGGCTCTGGCGCGTTAGTTCGTGGTATGCGCAAACAAGATCTAGAAAAGCTTAAAACAGTCTCTCAAAACATTAAATTAGGATCGATTTCTCGGTTTGATCAAGAAGAAGGTGTTGCAATTGGAAGTGGCTTAGCAGAAAAATTAGGACTGACAGTTGGAAGAGATATTCGTATTATTACTCCAGATGGTGATGAGACTCCTTTTGGCGTTACCCCACGTGTGAAAGCTTATAAAGTCGTTGCTATTTTTGAAGTTGGTATGTCTGAATATGATTCAATATTTATCTTTATGCCTCTCCATGAAGCACAAATGTTTTTTAATTTGGGAGATAAGGTTCAGTCTTTGGAATTATTTCTAAATGATCCTGATGCTGTTGATCAAATAAAACCTGTTGTAGAAAAAGTAGTTGAACAACAGGTCTATTTAATTGATTGGCGTACACGCAATCAGGCTTTTTTTTCAGCCTTACAGATTGAACGAAATGTTATGTTTTTCATTCTTTCTCTGATCGTTCTTGTTGCTGCTTTAAATATTATTTCAGGGCTGATTATGCTTGTAAAAGATAAAAGTCATGATATTGCAATTTTACGCACGATGGGGGCTCAACAGAGTGCGATTTTGCGTATATTTATCATTACAGGAATGATGATTGGTTTTATTGGAACTATATTGGGTTTAGTTTTAGGTGTTATCGCGACCGCGAATATTAATCATATCCAAGATTTTATATCTTGGTTATTTAATGTCGACGTTTTTAATCCTCAACTTTATTTTTTAACAAAATTGCCTGCACAAATTGAGTGGAAACAGACCATCTTGGTTGCTATGATGGCTTTATTCTTGTCGTTTCTTGCTGCTCTCATTCCGGCATGGCGTGCTGCTAAGCTAGATCCCGTACAAGCTTTGAGGTATGAATAATGACAGCTATTTTAGAGCTTGTAGAGATTGAAAGACACTTTTTCGAGAGTCATAAGCCACTCATTGTTTTAGATAAAGCGAATTTTATTCTTAATCGTGGAGAGCTTGTCGCACTTGTTGCACCATCTGGTGCTGGAAAATCAACACTTCTTCATATTGCTGGATTATTAGAAAAACCAACAGCTGGTGATGTGATGTTACGGGGTGTTTCTTGTGCAAAGCGCTCTGATAGTGAGCGAACAGCTATAAGACGAAATGATATTGGTTTTGTTTATCAATTTCATCATTTACTTCCAGAGTTTACGGCGTTAGAAAATGTCATGATACCCCAAATGATAGCAGGATTAAAAAAATCTATAGCAGAAGATCGTGCGCGCAAATTATTGACGTATCTGCGTGTTTCTCATCGTGCGAACCATCGTCCCTCAGAGTTATCGGGAGGAGAACAACAACGTGTTGCTATTGCACGTGCAGTAGCAAATGGCCCTTCGGTTCTTTTGGCTGATGAACCTACAGGAAATCTTGATCCAGTAACTTCAGCTTATGTCTTTCAAGCTTTATCTATCCTTGTTCGTCAGTCTGGTCTTTCTGCTCTTATTGCAACACATAATTACGCTTTGGCTAAGCAAATGCATCGTCGAATTACACTTAAAGAACAAAAGATTATAGAACTTCCTTAAAGCAAGGTAAAAATTTTATACGACTAATTGAATAGTTTATATTACTTTATTCAAGGAGATTTTTTATGACAGTTTTTGTCGTTGACAAAAATCAATTAGATGCTCGTCGTCGTCGATTGATTTTTCGTGCATGGCATCGCGGTATTCGTGAAATGGATCTCATTTTTGGACATTATGTCGATGCTCATATTACTGGGATGAATGATAGAACGCTCTCTGAGCTTGAGTATATTATGTCTTTTGATGATCGTGATTTACTCACATGGATTACTGGAGAAATTTTGCCCCCCTCTGAAGTTGATAGTCCACTTTTCCGTGATATTGCCAATTATCGTACTTGCTTAAGTTATTAATCCCGATGCCTATATTTAAAAAAATTGTTATTCCCAAAAATAATTCTGTTCGTATGATTTTAGATGGCGTTACTGATGGATTTGAAGCCTTTGCGCTTGCTAAATTAAGTTCAGAAATTGCACAAGGTAAACCGCTCATCTATGTTGTCCGTGACGGAACAAAAATTGCGCATTTACAACAAGTTTTAAATTTTATTGAACCCAATTTACCCGTACTTCAATTTCCTGCATGGGATTGTTTGCCTTATGATCGCGTATCACCAGGAATTGCTGTTATGGCACGTCGACTATCAACATTGGCACACATAGCAAATTTACGGAAAGATCCATATTCTGCAATTATATTAACAACAGCAAATGCAATTATGCAAAAGTTGCCTCCTCGTGAAATGATAGAAGCTCAGCTTATTCACGCACGTGTTGGCCAGCGCAATAACATGGGAAATCTTATTCAATTTCTAGAAACCAATGGTTTTGAACGCGTTACGGTTGTCCGTGATGTTGGTGAGTTTGCTGTAAGAGGAGGAATACTTGATATCTTTTCTCCGATGGATGTTGAACCTTTACGCCTTGATTTTTTTGGAGATACCCTAGAAAGTATCCGCGTATTTGATCCAGAAAGTCAAAGGACAACAGGCCAAAAAACTGAACTTTTATTACAGGCAATGAGTGAGGTTGTTCTTACACCAGAACGCATCAGTCGTTTTAAAAGCAATTATACCCGTACATTTGGTGTATCACAAAAAAATAACATGCTTTATGAAGCAATTTCTCAAGGTCGGCGTTTTGCCGGTATGGAACATTGGCTTCCATTTTTTTATGAAAACCTTGATAGCTTTTTTGATCATTGTGGCAACTTACCGATAGTTTTTGAGCATCTCATAGAAGAAGTCTTCATTGAGCGCTATCGTCTTATTGAAGACTATTATAATGCGCGCAAAGAGCGCGAAAGTGATGAAAAAAATTCTACTTCTTATCATCCAATAGATCCTAGTCTTTTTTATTTAACGCCAGAGCGTGTTTTGGAAGGTGCGCAACAATCTTCACAGCGTATTGATTTTTCTCCTTTTAATGTTCCACAAAGTTTGGAACAAACTATTATTCACGCACATGTTAAACAGGGATATGATTTTGTAAAAGAGCGTAATGCGCAGGAAAAAAATGTTTTTTCAAGTGTTATTGATCATATCGCATCTTTACGCGCTGCTGGTAAAAAAGTGCTTTTAGCGTGTTGGAGTGAAGGATCTCTCAATCGTTTGTTACAAGTTCTCGATGAGCATGGATTGAAAAAAATAGATGTTGCAAAATCTTTGCAAACTGTCAAAGCAACACCTCGGGATCGCATATTAGCAGCTGTTATCATGATAGAACATGGTTTTGTGGCTGAAGATTTGGCTATTATAGCAGAGCAAGATATCCTTGGCGATCGTTTTATAAGATCGCCAAAGCGGCGTAAGAATAATACAAATTTTATTTCTGAAATTTCTGCTTTAAATTCTGGTGATATTATTGTGCATATCGACCACGGTATTGGCCAATTTGTTGGTCTTAAAACCATCAGAACCACTGGAATTTTACGAGACTGCCTTGAAATTAGATATGCTGGAGGTGATTTACTCTTTTTACCTGTTGAAAATATTGAGCTTCTCTCACGTTATGGCTCAGAAGGAACAGAGGTAACTTTAGATAAATTAGGAGGTGTTGCTTGGCAGGCACGTAAAGCTCGGCTTAAAAAACATTTATTGGAAATGGCAGGGCAATTAATCCGTATAGCTGCAGAGCGTATGACTCGTGCTGCGCCTGCTTTACTTCCACCAATTGGACCATTTGATGAGTTTGTTGCTTGCTTTCCCTATGAAGAAACGGAAGATCAAATGAATGCAATTGATGCTGTTTTGGACGATCTAGCCTCAGGCAAGCCGATGGATCGCTTGATATGCGGTGATGTTGGTTTTGGAAAAACTGAAGTAGCCATTCGAAGTGCTTTTGTTGCAGCATTAAATGGATATCAGGTTGCTGTTGTTGTACCGACAACTTTGCTTTCACGTCAACATTACAAAACATTTATTTCGCGTTTTCAAGGATTACCGGTTAAAATTGGACATGCTTCGAGGCTTGTAAAAGCGAAAGAACTTGCACGAGTAAAAAAAGGTGTTTCAGATGGTACAATCGATATTGTCATTGGAACCCATGCATTATTAAGTGATGCAGTTAATTTTTTACGGTTAGGTCTTCTTATCATTGATGAGGAACAGCATTTTGGTGTCAAACACAAAGAGCGTTTAAAAGAGCTTAAAAGTGATATTCATGTTCTCACACTTTCAGCAACTCCCATACCACGCACTTTAGGGTTAGCTTTATCGGGTGTACGTGAACTTTCATTGATAACAACCCCCCCCATTGATAGAATGGCGGTTCGTACTTTTATTTCACCCTTTGATGCACTTGTTATACGAGAGACCCTGCTTCGAGAATATTATCGTGGTGGACAAAGTTTCTATGTTTGTCCTCGTATTTCTGATCTGGCTTTTGTAGAAGAATATCTCAAAACACATGTGCCAGAACTGAAATTCGTTGTGGCTCATGGACAAATGCCGGCTGGACAACTTGATGATATCATGAATGCATTTTATGATGGACAATATGATGTGCTGCTCTCAACAACCATTATTGAATCAGGTCTTGATATTCCAACAGCCAATACCCTAATTGTGCATCGTGCTGAGATGTTTGGTCTTTCTGCCCTTTATCAGTTACGTGGTAGGGTAGGACGTTCAAAACAACGTGCGTATGCTCTCTTTACATTTCCTGCTGGTAAAGTTTTAACAATTGCTGCTGATCGCCGTCTTAAAGTGTTACAATCTCTTGACACCTTAGGGGCCGGTTTTCAATTGGCAAGCCATGACATGGATATCCGCGGTTCAGGCAATTTTTTAGGTGAAGAGCAATCGGGGCATATCAAAGAAGTTGGATTTGAACTCTATCAAAAAATGCTTGAAGAAGCTGTTGCTGAATTAAAAGATGGAGAGCTAAATGAAGATAAGCAATGGTCACCTCAAATTTCCCTTGGTACAACAGTGATGATACCAGAAAGTTTCGTGCCTGACTTATCGTTACGTATGGGACTTTATCGTCGTTTAACAGAACTTGATGATTTAGAACAAATTGATGAATTTGCAGCGGAGTTAATTGATCGCTTTGGTCCTTTACCCCTTGAGGTTCAACACCTTCTTAAAGTCTTTTATATCAAAACATTGTGTCGAAAAGCACATGTAGAAAAATTAGATACAGGACCAAAGGGGATTGTCATACAGTTTCGTAATAACTATTTCGCAAATAGTGTTGCTCTTGTTCAGTGGGTGGGAAAACAAGGTTCAATGGCAAAAATCCGACCAGATCAAAGTATTGCTCTTATTCGTGATTGGTCCACAGCGGATGAAAGGCTTGTTGGAGCAGCGAATATTATAACACAGCTTGTCGAAATGGCAGAACAACATTCTGTTTAAAAAATATCTTTATTATTTTAGAATTATTACTCATTTTTATAAAATCATTCTATAAAAACAAACAGTTATTGATTTTGTATAAGAATAAAATTTAAGTTTATAATAAAGAGCCCTTATATATTTATTTGGTTTTTATTATATACGTATTGATATAATGAAGGAAATAGATTAGACGGTTTAACTGCAATAAATAGCACTTTCAATATAATAAGCTAATAAGCTCCTGTAAATTTTTTAGAAAGAATTTAGATAAAGATAGCATGCTTTCTTCATTACAAAAGTGTCTAACTATCGTTTTTTTGTTACTCACTTTAATATATGGCGTAAAAAACGCTTATGCTGAGTTATCTTCTGATGAACAATACCAACATTTAAAAAACAAAAGAAAGAATATTAAAGAGAGCATACAATTTATTGAAGAAAGTATATCTCATTTGGATATTTGGGAAAAAATATTTCTAAAGCAGAATACTATGAGCGTTTACAGGAACGGAATAAGTTATATAAAAAACTGAAAACTCTGAAGGATGAATATTATAATCTTGGTTCGAAATTACAGGATCTAGCTGAAAAAAACAAAAAATTATCTCTAGAATACATATAGCGAGAGAGTATGAAGTAGGGGAGTATGAAGAAAAGTTGATTAAAGCAAAAGATTATTTAAAAAAAACTCAAACGTTTAATGAATGGGGAATGAATGAGAAAAGTGGAGGTGATGATGAGATAATGAAAAATTATCTCATATTTATTATTGCTTGCAATACGTTAGCGGATATATTGCAAAGTGATATAGGTGCTATTTTGCGCAAAGATTTTGATTGGAACGATAAAGATTTTAGTTGGGCTAAAGGCGCAAATAATTCAATAAGTCCTAGTTTAATCAGGGATATTAAAGAATTATTAACAGATGGCTCTTATAGTTATGAAAAACAAATATTTGACGATATAAAAAATAGTCTTACAGAAGATAATTGGTTTGTAAAAAGTGCACCTAAGCTTTGTAATACCATTAAAGAAGTACATAATATAATGCTTCCAAACAAGAAAAAGAATATTATAGATCGTATACGTTTTCATGTTGAAGAATTATTCAATTAAAAATTTACTCATATAAATACAGAGAAATTAAGATTATATACTAAATAATAGTTAAAATATATTTTAATTTTTTGTTTTTAATTATTATTTATAATAAAGTAATTTTATGCACATAAGATATTATCTATTGTTCTTATCATATAAGATTTAATATATATATTAAATAATAAAATCATATATCTTTTTTATGTTTTCTTTTTATGCATAATTTTTTGTGCTTGTAGTTTTTTATTTTTATCTGTTTAATTATTTTAATGACGATACATCTCATATCATAAATCTTGTTTCATTAATATGATAAGAGAGATATTTTATAGCTCTAAGTTGTGTTATATAGAGAAACAAAATGATATTTTAATTCATTTTTTTCTTAAAACTTAAATCATTAACGATTTATATCTTTGATATTGTGAAAGATGAAAAGAATTTATCATTTTAGTAGATTCTTTTATTTAAGAAATAACTTAAAAGAAATTGATAAAAGCTATATTTTTTATTCACGTTATAAAACTGAGAGATGATATTTGTACAGAAGTGCAATAATAGATGTTTAATATATGAGCATAAATTTATTATGGCTTTAGGCACGTGAGATGATTCATAGGGAGGGTTTCCTTTGTTCAGTAGTTTATCTATAAAACTAACTCCGCTTGTGATGTACAAGTGGATAAATTTTATTGATTCAACATAAGAGAGGTTTGCGCTATTAGGATCTTTCATACAATATAGAAATAGAAAAAAGATAAATTATTATTATAAATTAATATGTTATTATATTTTAAGAAAGTTTTTTATAAATAAAATATTTTCAGCAGTTATAGATTTTCTCTCTAAGAAAATGTGTTGTTTAATTAAGAAAAAAGCACTTCTTTAGTAGCGTATTTTTAAACTAAACTGTTTAGTTAAACGCTATGGAATATAAAATTTTTATTACAAAAGCGTATCACTATTATTTTGTAAACAAGGGCAGAAAATTGTTCATTAGCAAAAAGCTCTCTTACAATTATGCAGAAATTTTAGACAATCAGTGGTTTTAATTCATTAAATGTTTCAATAATATCGTAGATGATTTTGTTTTTGTGTATCACACAAGGAAAACAGTAAAATTTATCTGATATTTTAGAGCTTCATGCATTGCAACACCTGTTGCAAAGGTTCTATAAGCTTAACATGAAGAGTAATAAATGTAAAAATTTTAATTAGTAAGTTTTTTAGAGTAGTATCAGAGTTTATTTTAATTAATATTGCAATATTGATTCGTTTGTGTAATCTTAGTTTAAATGCACAGAGGTGTTTTATGGATAGATTGCATCAAATACCAATGTGTTGAAGAGGGGAAATGATATGAGTGTATAAAAATTAGAATGGCTCGTCGTATTTTTTCTCTAAATTTGACTTTTTTTTTTATATTGAAGTAAAAATAGTAAAATTAATTGTTATTTCATTATAATTTAATAAATTAAGTTGGAATTATATTTAATATTTTTTTGAAGTTACTTAAGAGCGCGTTGAAAGGATTAACTTAATCATGTCGCATAAAAATGTTTATTCTGCTGTTTCAGTATTAGTTGGAGCCGCTGCCCTTTTTCTTATAGCTGGTATTTCTGCAAATGCGCAAACTTTATCACAAGGTTGGTACAAAGTTTGCAGTAAGCAGCATGATGTTGATATTTGTAATACAATGAATACTGTATTATCGAATACGGGACAACCTTTAACGGCTTTTAATCTTGTTGAAATAAAAGGGAAGCAAAATGAGAAACGTATAGGTATTCAAGTACCTACAGGTCGTTTTTTGCCAGAAGGTGTTCACATTAAAATTGGTGACGAGTTCTCTAAAAAAATTCCTTATATTATTTGTAATGGACCAAGTTGTATTGCTAATGATGTCTTAGATGATAAGCTTATAGCAGCTATGAAAAGTGGAACAAAAATGGTTGTAACCACAGTTAATTTTCGTGGTTCAGCTAATCCTATTGAATTTTCTCTTAATGGGTTTACAGCAGCCTATACCGGTCCTGGTATGGAGGAAAAAGATTTCCAACAAGAACAAATAAAGCTGCAGCAAGCTATTCAATCAAAGCAAAAAGAAATTGAAGAGCGTATGCGGGCTGAGCAAGAAAAAGCGAAACAAAAGTAATAAAACCACACCATAAAAGTTGGTCAAAACGTTTTCTATAATTGTTTATTTGAACCGCCACAGTTTTCTGTGGCGGTTTTTTTAATCCTTAATTTTTCGAAAGAATTCTGCGTTTCCACCAACCAATACGTTCAGTTTTGGAAGAATCATTAGGCGTTGATGAAATAACAACGGGTTGATTAATTGTTTCTTCAATTTGGGAAGGAGAGGTTTCGATAACTTTCTCCATCTCGATTACAGTTTTTTGCTCTAATATTTTTTGTATTTGCGTTGTCTCTTTAGAAGATGATTTTTTACGTGTTCCACGTGTTGATTTTTTACTCTTTTCAAGAGCTTTATCTTCTACCTCATGAATAGCTTTGTCTGCTTTTTTTGTTTTAGTTTTACGCACCGGACTGGTTGTAGGTTTTTCTTCAAGAGATTTTTGTTCTGCAATATTTTGATCATTCTCTAAAGAAAGTTGATTTTCTACTACTTTTGAAGAACGTGTTTTACGTTTTTTAGGTTTAATACTTGTATCATTTTTTTCAGATTTACTCTGTTGTTGTATATCTAGAGCTTGTGTATTATTTTTTGTTTCTTCAAGTTCAAAAGATTTAGCAGGTGAAACACGACGTTTGCGATGCGCTGCTTTAATTTCTGCTAAAGCTTGCTTAGCAAAATCTCCCACTGGTTCTGCATAAGGAACGCGAATCTGATGAAAACTATTATCTTGATTGCGTCGACCACCACGACGTCCTCGACGACGTCCTCGACGATAAGAATCATCATTCAAGGTATCTTCTTTTTTATGAACGTTGGAGAGAGAATGATCAGTAATTTCACCGTGACGATTTTTGCGCCGACGCTTTTGATTTGTTTCAATGGGAGAAAGATTTTCAATAGATTCACTCTTTATGAAAACAGAATCTTCAATTTCTTGCTTATTGTCATCTTCCAATGAAGATTGAGAAATTCTCTCTGCTATTGAGCCTTTAGAAATAACAAGATGTTGTGTTCCAATACTATCATCTGCTTCAATACTAATATTAAGTTTAAAGCGAGCTTCTAAATTAACAAGAATATTGCGTTTATGATTTAATACATAAAGCGCTGTTGCTACGGGGGTGCGCACGATAATATTATGTTGCGAATTATGAAGAAGATATTCTTCAATTGAGCGCATGACATGTAACGCAATTGATGATTCAGAACGTATATTTCCTGTTCCTGCGCAATGTGGGCAGGGCTGTGTCGTACTTTCTAAAACCGATATGCGAATACGTTGACGACTCATTTCTAAAAGGCCGAAGTGTGAAATATGACCTACTTGAATACGAGCACGATCGTTTTTTAAACAATCTTTTAATTTTTTTTCGACCAGCTTCACATTGCGTTCTTCAAGCATATCAATAAAATCAATCACAATTAAACCAGCAAGGTCACGCAAGCGTAATTGACGCGCTACTTCTTCAGCAGCTTCAAGGTTAGTTTGTAAGGCTGTCTTTTCGACAGAGAATTCTTTCGTAGAGCGGCCAGAATTTACGTCAATAGCAACAAGTGCTTCTGTTTGATTAATAACAAGATAACCACCAGATTTTAAAGAAACCTGTGGTTGCAACATTTTATCAAGTTGAATTTCAATATTATTTCTTGCAAAAATGGGCGTAGGATCACGGTAAGGTTGCACAACTTTTGCATGACTTGGCATGAGCATACGCATAAAGTCTTTCGCTTCACGATAGCCTTGGTCTCCAGAGACAAGAATTTCACTAATGTTCTTATTATAAAGATCTCGTATAGAACGCTTGATGAGATTGCTTTCTTCATGGACAAGGCATGGCGCCGTTGACTCGAGTGTCAAAGTGCGAATAGTATCCCATAACCGCATAAGATATTCATAATCACGTTTAATTTCAGCTTTTGTTCTATTGGCACCAGCGGTTCGTAAGATAACGCCCATACCTTTTGGAACGGCTAATTCTTTTACGATTTCTTTAAGACGCTTACGGTCTTGTACGTTCGTAATTTTTCGTGAAATACCACCACCACGTGCTGTGTTGGGCATTAGAACAGAGTAACGACCAGCTAGAGATAGATATGTTGTAAGGGCAGCACCTTTATTACCACGCTCTTCTTTGATAACTTGTACCAACAAAATTTGACGTCGTTTAATGACTTCTTGAATTTTATACTGGCGCCCTTGTTTTCTTTGATAAATCGGGAGCTCTTCACGGATGTCCTCAGCACCGACCATTTCAATCTCATCATAAGAGATATTGGCATTTAATGCTTCTTCTGTATTATCAATTATTATCGCTTCAGATGTGATATCATTTTCAATATAGGCTGCTATAACATTGTTTTTTTCACTTTTTTTTTGTTCTTCTGGAGCGTTTTTTATTTTTAGTTGCTTCTTCCGTAAAGGTATCTACAGAATTTTCTCCTACAGCTTCTTTTTCTTCTTCTTCAAGAAGAGCAAGGCGATCAGCAATAGGAATTTGATAATAATCAGGATGAATTTCAGAAAATGTTAAAAAACCATGTCGGTTTCCACCATATTCAACAAAAGCCGCTTGGAGAGACGGTTCTACACGCGTAATACGTGCGAGATAAATATTCCCCTTGAGCTGTTTTCTATGTTCTGATTCAAAATCAAGTTCTTCAATTTTGTTGCCGTGAACAACAACAACACGTGTTTCCTCCGGATGGGAGGCATCTATAAGCATTTTGTTTGACATAAGTTAATATCCTGAAGGCGACATGCACAATTTTATTCAAACGAATGCCATAACTATTCGTAAACATAAAAGGCTGTCTGCCATAAAAGGGAGGTACCAGAAAAACAGGACGAAACACCACGTGCAAAGGCATGACTGCATTTACACCATTTCTCATCATTATTTCCATCTGTTTTTTATGACTCATATTTTCTTAAAAGTCTCCGGTAAAATAATCTTTAAAACAGTTCGGATATCCGAACCAACGAATCTTAAGTAATGCAATCCTAATGTTACAACATAGAAATTTTTCATCCATAAAAAAGTCTCAACGCATAATAGACAAAAAACTTCTAAAGACAACTTAATATGAGTTACAGATAATTTAGATGACTATTATCAGCTAGGAAGCATAAATATTCTTTTATGTTGATATCATGCGTTTGGCAAGTAACAATGTAAATCATGTATAATTATAATATCTTTATGACCTTAATTTCGTTTTGAGGTGTTTATTTAGCTTTTATTGAAAAATAGATAATAAATTGGTGTATCGTTTTATGTAACCAAGATAAATTATTACAAAGGTAATGTAGAGTATTTTGCTTATGATAAGAGTTTTTTTTACCAAAAAGCTGAAAACAGCTTATGGGGATGTTATTGTGCTCGTCACATACTTTTTATTATCTTTTTTGCTACTCCAAACTAGTGTTCAAGCCGCAGATCCTCTGAGACTTATTAATTTTCGAACCATTGGTGATAGTATTCATACGCGTATTATTGCGGTTTTTAATTCAAAACCAAATGTTCGTTTACAGATTTTTGACAGGCCCGCACGTTTGGTTATCAATTTACCTACAATTGACTTTTCGATGCAAAATACGCCTTTAAAGAAACGGAATACATTATCCGTTATGCTTTCAGATGTGCGTTATGCTTTCTCTGACATACAGACTTCACGCATTATTTTGACAAGTAAAACGGCTTTTGTGGTTGAAAAAAATGTCGTAAAAAAATTAAATAATGGTTTATGGCAGTTGCTGATTGATATTCGTAAAAGTACACAAGAAAAATTTGATGAGATATTAAAAAAACAGCAAAGAAGCAATTTTGATACAAAAACACAGTTAATGCCAGCATATAATTTCCGTGTTGTTCTTGATCCTGGTCATGGTGGTATTGATGGCGGTGCACGGGGTGTTACTGGAATTTTAGAAAAAGATGTGACTTTAGACTTTGCGCGTGCATTGCGAGACGAATTACAAAAGGATTCTCATATTACCGTTGCTTTAACACGAGATTCCAATATTTTTTTAAGACTAAGTGAAAGAGTTAAAAAAGCGCAAGAGTTTGATGCTGATCTTTTTATATCTATTCACGCAGATACGATTGATCTACATTCTCTTCGCGGTGCCACAGTGTATACCATATCAGATAAAGCCTCTGATGCCATTGCAAAATCTTTAGCTGAAAATGAAAATAACGTTGATTTGCTTGATGGTTTGCCTGCAGATGAAACGCTCGAAGTTACAGATATTTTGATGGATCTTACACGACGTGAAACACATACATTTTCGGTTAATTTTGCAAATAGTGTTATTTCAAGTTTATCAAAGAATCATATTAACTTGATTAATAACCCACATCGGTATGCTAATTTTCAAGTTTTAAGAGCTTCAGATATACCCTCAGTCTTGATAGAGATAGGTTATTTATCCAATAAAGAGGATGAAAAGTTATTAAATGATCCTCATTGGAGAAAACAAATGGCAGCCTCTATTGCTCATTCTATTCGTCAATTTGCTGATTATAGGCAGAAAATGATACAGCCTCTTTAAATTTATGAGAAAATAGAGTATCAATATGGGCTTCTAGTGTACCCTAGTATAAATAAAAGATAGAAAACAATTTCTCTTGATCTCAATCTTGTGGTGATATCCACTTGGTGTGTTTGAAGTAATGTATTTTTTCTTTAATTAATTCTTAAGAAAGCGATAGCCGTTTTTATGATGATTTTTTTAAGATATCTTCTTCGTTTTTTTATTGCTATTGGACTTTATGGTGCAATAACGTGGGGTGTTATGACCAGTGGTCAAGCAAATGCACTCCCTGATTATGAAGTTCTTTCACTTTATGAGCCGCCGGTAATGACCCGTGTCCATGCTTCTGATGGCCGTCTTATGGCAGAGTTTGCAACAAAACATCGCCTCTATTTACCGATTCAATCAATACCAAAGCTTGTTATAAATGCTTTCATTTCGGCTGAAGACAAAAACTTTTATCATCATTTTGGTTTAGATCCTGAAGGACTTTCTCGAGCTTTGATCAATAATATTCGTAATATTGGTTCTGGAAGACGTCCAGAGGGTGCATCAACTATAACGCAACAAGTCGCTAAAAACTTCCTTTTAAGTTCAGAAACAACGTTAGAACGTAAATTTAAGGAAGCTATTTTAGCAATGCGTATTGAAAAAACTTATTCAAAAGATCATATTCTCGAACTTTATCTCAATGAAATTTATCTGGGTCGTGGCACTTATGGCATAGCTGCTGCTTCATTGACCTATTTCAATAAATCCGTCAATGACCTGACGCTAGAACAATGTGCTTATTTGGCTGCTCTTCCAAAAGGACCAGCAAATTATGATCCATTTAAGAATACACAACGTGCTATTGATCGGCGTAATTGGGTTATAGACCGGATGATTGCAAATGGATATGTAACGCGTGAACAAGGTGAAAAAGCGAAAGCTAAACCTTTAGGAGCGACAATACGTGGGAGTGATAGCTATGTTTTTGCGGCTGATTATTTTACTGAAGAAGTACGGCGTCGTTTAATACATCGCTATGGGGCTAAAACACTTTATGAAGGTGGGCTTTCCATTCGTACAACGCTTGATCCGCATTTACAACTTATTGCGCGACGTGCTTTGCACGATGGATTAATTAGATTTGATCATGCGCAAGGATGGCGTGGAGCTTATGCGCATATTGATGAGAAAGGTGATTGGGGGACAGAACTTGCAGATATCACAGGGCTAAGTGATGTTCCTGAATGGCGTTTAGCTGTTGTTCTTTCTACTAATCTCAATAAAGTAGAGATTGGTTTACAGCCACAGCGCGAAGCTTCAGGTATATTATCAAAAAAACGGGAAATTGCTGTTTTATCTGAAGCTGATTCAAAATGGGCACTCCATGTTGTAAAAGAAAATGGTTATCGAAAAACTGTTCAGAGCTTATCTCATGTTCTGCAAGTTGGGGATGTCATTTTTGTTGAAAAACTATCTAATACAAACAACACTTATCGTTTACAACAAATTCCAAAGGTTGAAGGTGCAATTGTTGCTATGGAACCTCATACAGGGCGCGTTCTTGCTATGGTGGGAGGATTTTCTTTTGCAGCATCTGAATTCAATCGTGCAACCCAAGCTTATCGCCAACCGGGGTCTGCTTTTAAGCCTTTTGTTTATGCAGCAGCTCTTGATAACGGATATACACCAGCATCCGTTGTTTTAGATGGCCCCATTGAAGTTCGTCAATATAATGGTGAAGTTTGGCAACCCAAAAATTATGGGGGTACCTTTGCAGGACCTTCAACGTTGCGTTATGGTATTGAGCGTTCTCGTAATCTTATGACAATACGGCTTGCCAATGATATGGGAATGCCTCTTGTCGCTGAATATGCAGAACGCTTTGGGATCGTAGATAAATTGCAGCCTTATCTTCCCATGGCTTTAGGGGCTGGCGAAACAACAGTATTACGAATGGTTACAGCTTATTCCGTTATTGCCAATGGCGGACGCTCTATTAAACCTTCTCTGATAGACAGAATTCAAGATCGTTATGGGAAGACAATTTATCGTCATGATGATCGTATTTGCGAAAATTGTAATACGAATTCATGGAATAATCAAAGTGAACCCACATTGATTGATGAGCGAGATCAAGTTCTTGACCCTATGACGGCTTATCAAATTACATCGATGATGGAAGGGGTTGTTCAGCGTGGTACTGCGGCACGTTTACGTTATCTTAATCGACATATTGCCGCTAAAACAGGAACAACCAATGACTCTAAGGATGTCTGGTTTATGGGATTTACTCCTGACATTGTCGTTGGTATTTTTGTCGGTTATGATCAACCAGCTCCGTTAGGATATAATGGAACAGGAAGTTCATTAGCTGCACCTATTTTTGGTGATTTTATGGCAGATGCTCTTAAAGGGAAGCCAGATGTTCCCTTTAAGATGCCAAAAGGTATGATTTTAATGCCAATTAATCGGAAAACAGGAATGCTTGCCGAAAGAGGAGATCAAGATGTCATTATAGAAGCATTTAAACCAGGGACTGGGCCTGCTGATATATATCAAGTTATTGGGAGTACAAATTCTTTTCAAGAAGGTGTTCCTGCAGTAACGACTTCTCCACAAGTCAACAAAGCACTTGAAAGTGGGACAGGTGGGCTGTATTAATCGACAAAATCTCCTTTTGCCATGAGTCATGGTTTTTATCTCTTTTTTACAATGTCGGTTCTATAAATAGAGTGATAGAACTGTACCATTTTCTGATAGCAGCTATTAAATTTGTATAAAATGCTAAGAGACACAACCAAAAAGAGTTTTTAAAAATACGGTGTTAAATTATGCGAGCAGAAATAGAAACATTAGTTGATGAAATCCAGAAAGCAATACAATTGCTAAGGGGGCATCTTTGACTGGGATCAATCACTAAAGCGTCTTGAATATCTTAATCAAAAAGCGGAAGATCCATCATTATGGGATGATGCACAACGAGCACAGGATATGATGCGTGAGCGTCAACGTCTTGATGATTCAATCAATGGTCTTTTATCATTTACAAAAACACTTGAAGAATGCATTGAGCTTATTGCGATGGGCGAAGAAGAAAGTGATGTGGAAATTATCGCTGATGCAGAAAGATCAATACGTAATCTTAAAAATGAGATAGATAAAAGGCAAATTGACGTACTTCTTTCAGGAGAGGCAGATCCGAATGATACCTATTTAGAAGTTCATGCTGGAGCAGGGGGAACAGAAAGCCAAGATTGGGCTTCTATGCTCTTACGTATGTATATGCGATGGGCTGAACAGCATGAAATGAAGGTTGAAATTTTAGAAATTCATGATGGAGAAGAAGCAGGAATAAAGTCAGCGACTATTCTTGTAAAAGGGCATAATGCTTATGGAATGTTAAAAACAGAATCAGGCGTTCATCGCTTAGTACGGATTTCTCCATTTGATTCGAATGCAAAGCGCCATACTTCTTTTGCGAGCATTTGGGTCTATCCAGTTATTGATGACAATATTGAAGTTGATGTTTCAGAGGCAGATGTGCGTATTGATACATATCGTGCATCTGGAGCAGGAGGACAACATGTTAACACAACAGATTCTGCTGTTCGCATCACACATATAAAAACGGGTATTGTTGTTCAATGTCAAACAGAGCGTTCTCAACATAAAAATCGCGCTACGGCTTGGTCGATGTTGCGTGCACGGCTTTATGAAGAAGAGCTTAAAAAAAGAGAAGAAGAAACCAATGCTGCTGAATCTTCTAAAACAGAAATCGGATGGGGACATCAAATTAGATCTTATGTTCTTCAACCCTATCAGCTTGTCAAAGATTTGCGTACAGGAATTGAAAATACGGATCCACAATCCGTACTTAATGGTAATTTAGATGCATTTATAGAGGCAGCACTCGCACGGCGCATTTATGGACAAGACAAAAAAACTGAGGATATTCGTTAATTACATATCCTTCCTTCAAGCCATGTAGATTTTTTCTTAAGCTGTTCGTTTTATGGATGCTGTGATGTTATATAGCCTTTGATACTTTAAAGGTTTAAAGGGGGATTTTCTTGTTCCTTTCTTCAACTTTTTCTCACACGCTAATTCTGCTTATGATATTGCAAGTGATAGGAAGAATCTGAAATCAGAAAATTTTGCGATATTCGGGGGACTAATATAAATGTAAAACAATTCATTATCCTTATAAATCAATATATTGTAAAAATTGAATCCGTTGAAAAACTAAAATCAATTAGGGAGAATAACTTTTGCTTTTGAAGGTAAATCAAACACTCAATTTACAAGTTACCATTATGATATAAAAGTGTTGCAGTAGCTAAAACATTTTCAGCATGCCCAGATACGCTTACTTTGCGCCATTCTTCTACTATTATTCCATTTGCATCAATTAAAAAAGTGCTCCGTTCAACTCCCATATATTTGCGTCCATACATGCTTTTCTCAACCCAAACACCATAAGCTTCGAGGGTCGTTTTTTCTTCATCAGAAACCAAGATGACATCAAGTTCATGTTTTATTTTAAATTTATCATGTTTTTTTACATTATCTGGAGAGATTCCAATAACAGCAACACCGATTTCATCAAATTTCATCTTTAATTTTGTGAAATCAAGTGCTTCACTTGTGCAACCACTGGTGTCATCTTTTGGATAAAAATATAAAACAACAGGCTTTCCTTTAAAGTCAGAAAGACACACTGTCTCTCCTCCATCGCGCGGCAAAGTAAAATCAGGAGCAAGAGCACCTTTCATTGGTCTTGTCATTGTTTTCATCTTTCTTTTTTGTGTAACAGGTATAAAATATCAGAGTACACAGAAGAAAAGAACTATTCAACTCTCTAGAATTTTATCGTTTTGAAGAGACTTTTATTTCCCTAACAAAATTCGCCCTATTACAACGATTGAATTGAAAGAACAAGCTCGACGTGAACAACATAAACAAAACAGCAAAAGATTATACTGGTTTCATCACAACATGTTTTTTCTTACCAAAAGAAAGTTTAATGGTTCCTTCTGCACTGACATCCCTTTCAATAATAAGATGTGTTTCATCCTCAATAATTTGATCATTTACACGGACACCTCCACCTTGAACGTGTCGGCGTGCCTCACTATTCGATCTAGCGAGTCCTGCTTGTACTAAAAGAGTGAGCAATCCAACACCTTTTTTTAATTCTGAGGCATTAATTTCAACAGTTGGAAGATTTTCTCCCAGAGTTTTTTCTTCAAACGTCTTGCGAGCCGTTTCTGCTGCTGCATCAGCAAGAACACGTCCATGCAACATTGCTGTAATTTCTGTTGCAAGAATTTTTTTTTGCTTCGTTAATTTCAGTTCCTTGTAATAGAGAAAGTTTAAGAATCTCATCCATCGGCAATGGAGTATAGAGCTTTAGAAATCGTGTTACATCAGCATCTTCTGTATTGCGCCAGTATTGCCAAAATTGATAAGGTGAAAGTTTATCCGCATTTAGCCATACAGCCCCATTCAATGATTTACCCATTTTGGCACCGGAAGAGGTTGTCAGCAATGGTGATGTTAACGCATATAATTGCGGTGTTCCTAAACGATGTCCTAATTCGATTCCGTTAATAATGTTGCCCCACTGATCAGAGCCCCCCATTTGCATACGCAACCCATAACGTTTATAAAGTTCAACAAAGTCATAAGCTTGCAGAATCATATAATTAAACTCTAAGAATGACAAAGAGTGCTCACGCTCAAGTCTGAGTCTGACAGAATCAAATGACAACATACGGTTGACAGAAAAATGCTTTCCTACATCACGCAAAAATTCTAAGTAGTTTAAATTGCATAACCATTCAGCATTATTCACAATACAAGCATCGGTTTCTCGGTCACCGAATGTCAAATAGTTAGCAAATACCTTTTTAATACCATCAATATTTGCAGCAATATCATCTTGTGTCAGAAGGCGTCGCGCTTCGTCTTTGAAAGAAGGATCACCAATCAATCCGGTTCCTCCACCCATTAAAGCAATGGGGCGATGACCCGTTTTTTGTAACCAATAAAGCATCATAATCTGAAGAAGACTTCCAGCATGTAAACTCGATGCTGTTGGGTCAAATCCAGTATAAGCGCTTACAGTTTCTTTTGAAAAAAGATCATCTAAGCCTTTTTCATCTGAAATTTGGTGGATAAAACCACGTTCGCTCATAATGTGTAAAAAATCAGATTTAAAGGCAAACACAGATTTAATTTCCTAATTTAAGAGTGCATTTATTGTATATAATAGGCGATTATATAACGAATTATTAATGCGTTATCTATCATAACTGACGCACACCTCACAAGAGAAAGAGACATATTGGTAGTATAAAGATAATAATACAGGTATTATTTCCTTTTTACGCTAAAAAAGAAACTTCTTAGTAATAGAAAAAAGGTGTTCTGTTATTCTCATTTCTATCCTGAAATAAAATTTAGAAAAATTTTAAATGCAGACTAAAAAAATTACTTTGTTATGATCAGAGACGATTTTTGCTAATTTTTTATAAATCTATCGTATTTTCCTAAGTTAGTGAAAGTATTTCAGGAGGAGGAGCGAGAAGTTCATTGGAGATATGGTTATCCAAATAGTGGGCACATCGTTCAATAAGTTTTTCATGACATCCACTGAAAAAGTGATTAGCCTCTTCCAATATTTCTTGTGTAATGATGATACCTTTTTGTGTTTTTAATTTATCGACAAGTATTTGAACATCTTTTGGAGGGGCAACTTTATCGATACCGCCATGAATGATAAGTCCAGAAGAGGGACAAGGTGCAAGAAATGAAAAGTCATAAACATTAGGCTGAGGGGCAACTGAGATAAATCCCTCAATTTCCGGTCGGCGCATTAAAAGCTGCATACCAATCCATGCTCCAAATGAGTATCCTGCTACCCAACAATTTTTAGAGTCTGGATGTTGTGTCTGCACCCAATCGAGAGCAGCAGCAGCATCTGAAAGTTCTCCTATTCCATAATCAAATTCACCCTGACTACGACCAATACCACGAAAGTTAAAACGTAAAGTTGTAAAGCCACGTTGTTGGAACATATAAAAGAGGTCATAGACAATTTTATGATTCATAGTTCCACCAAATTGGGGATGAGGATGCAAAATGATCGCAATGGGTGCATTTTTTTGTTGTGAAGGTTGATAACGCCCTTCGAGCCGACCCGCGGGACCGTTAAAAATAATTTCTGGCATAAAATGCTCCTTAATGCAATAAAAGGCTCTCTTTGACCCTGGTCGACTTTTACCATAGAATCTCTTAAATAATTATTAGATATTCTTTTTTTAGTGCACTTTTCAAGAAAAATGCGCTATTTTTTCAATCAATTCATAAGATTAATGATTGCGATGTAAAATGGTTATAAAACGCCGATATTTTGATCATAACGCAACAACACCGCTCAAAAAAGTGGCACGGATAGCGTTACTGGAATCTTTAGAGATATTTGGTAATCCATCATCGGTTCATAAGGAAGGGCGTGCCGCTAAAACTTTGTTGCAAAAGTCCCGTCGGCAAATCGCTGAAAATCTTAAAACAGATCCAGATCACGTGGTATTTACCTCTGGTGCGAGTGAAGCCGCAATGACTTTGTTAACACCTTTTTACAATATGGGGAAAGCAAAAGTTAAATTTTCTCATCTTTACCTTGGAGCGACTGAACATCCCTCTGTTGCAGAGGGAGGACGTTTTTCTAAAGAATTGATAAGCGTCATTGATGTTGATCAAGATGGGCTCATACAACAAGATAAATTAACATCACTCTTAACGGTTCACGATAAAACAAAAGGTTTACCTCTTGTTGCTATTCAAGCTGCAAATAGTGAAACGGGTGTTATTCAACCGTTAACAGAAATCGCCGCTATTGTTCGGGATTTAGGAGGCACTCTTATAGTTGATTTGACACAATATGTAGATAAAAATTTTGTGGATATTCATCAGTTAGGAGGAGACTTTTTTATACTGTCTGCCCATAAAATTGGCGGTCCTAAAGGAATTGGTGCTTTTGTTTCATGTGGTAATCTTCTCATGCCACACCCTCTTATTATTGGAGGAGGACAAGAAAAAGGTCTCCGTGGAGGAACAGAAGCATTGCCCCTTATTGCTGCTTTTGGGGCAGCAATGACTGATTGCTTCACACAGGAGGAAATAAAACAGTTAATATATTTACGCAATAAATTAGAAGCTGGACTACAAAAAATAAGTAAAAATGTTGAGATTTTTGGCAAAAGAGTTCAACGTTTGCCAAATACAACTTACTTTACCGTGAAAAATATAAAAGCTGAAACGATGCAAATTGCTTTTGATTTAGAAGGGTTTTCTTTATCATCCGGCTCTGCCTGTTCTTCGGGAAAAGTAAAACAAAGCAAAGTGTTGGAGGCAATGGGGTATCATGTTCCAAATGGTGCCATTCGCATTTCGCTAGGGCGTGGCACAACTTCTGAAGATATTGATGATTTTCTGTCGTTTTTTTCTCAAATTATAAGCAGGAAAAAAGGGGAAGATTTATCATCAGAAAGTTATAAAAATTAGAATTATTTTAAAAATAAAATAAGTTTGATTGAAATTTTTGCGCTTTACCTATAGCCTAGGAGATAACTTGCTTACTTTAATCTTGTAAAAAACAAGACTTTAGTTACCGGTTTTTGACGCCAAAAAATGGAGAAAATTTATGCCGGCAGTACAAGAAACGATACGCCAAGTACGTGAAATAGATGTTGACCAATATAAATATGGTTTTGAAACCAATATTGAAACCGATAAAGCTCCAAAAGGCTTAAATGAGGATATTATCAAATTTATTTCCGCTACAAAAAATGAGCCTGAATGGATGCTAACATGGCGCTTAAAAGCTTACCGCCGTTGGCTGACAATGCAAGAGCCTCATTGGGCGCGTCTTGAATATCCTAAAATTGATTTTCAGGAGCTTTATTATTATGCTGCTCCAAAAAATCATACAGGACCAAAATCTTTGGATGAAGTGGATCCTGAGTTATTAGCAACGTACGAAAAACTTGGCATTCCCCTTAAAGAACAAGAGATTTTGGCAGGAGTAAGAAAACAGTCTGATCCCTCCACTTTTGATGACAGTATGTCTGTATCGGGGCAGGTGGCTGTTGATGCAGTCTTTGATTCTGTTTCTGTTGTAACAACATTCAAAAAAGAGCTGGCACGTGCTGGTGTGATTTTTTGTTCTATTTCAGAGGCGATTATTGAACATTCTGAGCTTATTAAAGAATATTTAGGAACAGTTGTACCTATAAGTGATAATTATTATGCGGCCTTAAATGCTGCTGTCTTTACAGATGGTTCATTTGTTTATATTCCTAAAGGGGTTCGTTGTCCTATGGAGCTTTCAACTTATTTTAGGATTAATGAACGCAACACTGGCCAATTTGAACGAACATTGATTATCGCCGCTGAAGATTCCTATGTTTCTTATCTTGAAGGGTGTACAGCACCCCAACGTGATGAAAACCAACTTCATGCTGCTGTTGTTGAGCTTATTGCCCTTGAAAATGCAGAGATTAAATATTCTACAGTACAAAACTGGTATCCTGGCGATAAAGATGGAAAGGGCGGTATTTATAATTTTGTGACGAAGCGTGGAGATTGTCGAGGTGATAGCTCTAAAATTTCATGGACACAAGTTGAGACTGGTTCTGCGATTACTTGGAAATATCCATCCTGCTTACTCCGTGGTAATAATGCGCGTGGAGAATTTTATTCTATTGCCGTTGCAAACGGTTATCAACAAATTGATTCCGGTACAAAAATGATTCATTTGGGAAAAAATACTTCCAGTCGCATTATTTCCAAAGGTATTTCTGCAGGTTTTTCAAATAACACGTATCGAGGACAAGTCACAGCGCATCGAAAAGCACAAAATGCGCGTAACTTTACGCAATGTGATAGTTTGTTAATCGGGAATGATTGTGGTGCGCATACAGTTCCTTATATTGAAGCAAAAAATGCAACAGCTCAGTTTGAACATGAAGCCACAACATCAAAAATTTCTGATGACCAACTTTTTTATGTTATGCAAAGAGGAATTCCCGAAGAAGAAGCTATCGCATTAATTGTAAATGGTTTTGTAAAAGAGGTCATTCAAAAACTTCCCATGGAATTTGCTGTCGAAGCACAAAAGCTTATTAGTATTAGCCTTGAAGGTAGTGTTGGATAATTTTATTTAATTAGATAAATAGAAGACTTTATGTAAAAAGGCTGTAACGGTAGCACATAATGCTAAAAATGACCTCTATGGTAATTACAAAAGTAGATGGATGCTAAGGTAAAATAATACGCATTGATATCTGAAAAACAGCCAAAACAGGATTAAATTATGTTAGAGATCAAAAATTTGCACGCCCGTATTGCTGAAACCGATACAGAAATTATTCGTGGTTTAAACTTGACAGTTCAAGATGGAGAAGTTGCCGCTATCATGGGACAAAATGGAGCCGGAAAATCAACTTTATCTTATTTGCTTGCTGGTCGTGATGATTATGAAATAACAGAAGGAGATATTCTCTATAATGGACAATCACTTTTAGAAATGGATCCAGCAGAACGTGCTGCATATGGTGTTTTTCTTGCATTTCAATATCCAATGGAAATACCAGGGGTAGCAACAATGGAATTTTTAAAAGTTGCGATGAATTCTCAACGCAAAGCGCGAGGTGACGAAGAACTTAAAATTCCTGAATTTATAAAATGTGTTAAAGAAGTTTCAGCCAAACTTGAAATAGATATGGATATGCTAAAGCGTCCATTAAATGTAGGTTTTTCAGGTGGAGAAAAAAACGCGCTGAAATTTTACAAATGGCACTTCTTGAACCTACACTTTGCATTTTAGATGAAACGGATTCTGGCTTAGATATTGATGCACTAAAAATTGTTGCAGATGGTGTTAATAAACTTCGGGATTCAAAACGTTCATTTTTGGTGATTACCCATTATCAACGGCTGCTTAATTATATTATTCCTGATACGGTACATGTTCTTTATAAAGGACAAATTATCAAAAGCGGTGATAAATCCTTAGCGCTTTATTTAGAGGAAAATGGGTATGCTGATCTTATTAGGGAAGCGGTTTGAGGTTATTAAATATGAATGCACAGCAAAACTTGTTAGCGGTTGAAGAAAATATACTCAGTAATTTTAATCAGTATGTAAACCACTTACCTGGTGATAAAGCTGTACAGGAAATCCGCAAGAAAACTATTGAGCAGTTTCAAACGACACGGCTTCCTTCCCGTAAAATCGAAAGTTGGCATTATACCAATCTGCGTACCTTACTGAAGTCTATTAGCAATTTTTCAAAAGTTCAAGACAATCAATTGGTTGATGCATTGCTTTCAGAAAGTGCTGTTTTCTCCATAAACAATGGAAAAACATCGATAGAGTCAAAGGTAGACAACATTGCAGTAAAACGCCTTTCAGACGCATTAGAAGATAATTCTGTACAGATAAATCAAAACATTTCTGATGAAGATTTTATTGGACAGTTAAATACAGCTTTTGTTACAGATGGTTGGCTTTTTCACATCCCTGAAAATACAAAGTTAAATATCCCCATTGAATTACAAAATATACAAATGGGGGGACAATCTCATATTTTTTCGGATATAAAAGTTGATAAAAATAGTCAAGTTATGTTTATTGAACATCAGGTTGGCAATGATAAAGATACCTTTGTCAGTTCAATATTTTCATTAAATGTTGCTGCTGATAGTGATGTTACGTGGATTCTCATTCGCAATCGTGATTTTAATTCTACACAATTTGGTCGATTTTGTGCTGTTCTTGATCAAAGAGCGAAGTTATCACTTTATGTCATTAATATAGGGAGTCAATTAAATCGCCAAGAAATCGATATTGAATTACAGGGAGAAGAATCTGATTTTCAATTACGCGTCATAAATTTATTATCAGGACAAACACATAGTGATCTTACAATGACTGTTCGTCACGTGGAAGAAAAATCAACATCAACCGAAATTATACGCAATGTGGTTACAGATAAGGCTGTTGGTGTTTTCCAAGGAATAATACGTGTTTCTCAAAAAGCGCAAAAAACAGATGCACGCATGGCTTGTAATAGCCTTATTCTTTCAGATGATGCAGAATTTAATGCAAAGCCTGAACTGGAGATTTTTGCTGATGATGTTGCATGTGGTCATGGTGCAACAGTTGCTAATATTAATCATGATTATCTTTTTTATCTTATGACACGTGGTATCCCATTTAAAACGGCGCGAGCACTTTTGATTAAAGGATTTATCTCTGAGCTCATTGATGACATCAAGCAAGATAATATTCAAATCGTTTTGGAGAATATCATTAGTAAATGGCTTGAAAAAAATGTTTAAGGTAGAAAAAATGGAAAATAACGTACAAACATTTACTTATAATGTCGAAGAAATTCGGCGTGATTTTCCTATTTTGCACCATCAAGTTTATGGAAAGCGATTAGCATATCTTGATAGTAGTGCTTCTGCCCAAAAACCAATGTCAGTACTCAATGCAATGAATAATTATTATCACTATAGTTATGCTAATGTGCATAGGGGAATGTATTTTTTAGCCAATATAGCAACACAATCCTATGAAAATTCTCGTGAAACCGTTCGTGTTTTTCTAAATGCTCAAAAAGCTGAAGAAATTGTTTTTACGAAAAATGCAACAGAAGCTATTAATACTGTTGCTTATGGTTGGGCGATGCCAAAACTCAAGGAAGGTGATGAGATTGTTCTAACGATCATGGAACATCATTCAAATATTATTCCTTGGCATTTTCTCCGTGAACAAAAAGGTGTTAAACTTATTTTTGTTCCTGTCGATGAAAATGGTGTTCTGCACATTGAAGATTTCCAAAAGGCTTTAAGCGAAAAAACGCGGCTTGTTGCTATAACGCATATGTCCAATATATTAGGAACTGTGCCTCCTGTTAAAGAGATTATTAAACTAGCACATCAAAATTCTATTCCGGTTCTTGTTGATGGTTCTCAAGGAGCAGTACATTTAACCGTTGATGTGCAAGATCTCAATTGTGATTGGTATGTCTTTACAGGTCATAAGCTTTATGGACCCACTGGTATTGGTGTTTTGTATGGTAAAGAAGATAGGTTAGAAGAAATGCGTCCTTTTCAAGGGGGAGGGGAAATGATCGAGGAGGTAACAACCGATAAGGTTTTTTATAATGCTCCTCCTTACCGTTTTGAAGCAGGCACTCCTCCTATCGTTGAAGCTATTGGATTAACTGCGGCTATTGATTATATACAAGAGAAAGGTCGTAACACGATTCATGCCCATGAGAGGTCCCTTTTAGCTTATGCGCAGGAAAAACTTAAAATGGTTGAGTCATTGCGTATTTATGGTCATTCTCCCAATAAAGGAGCTATTATATCATTTATAATTGAAGGGATTCACGCCCATGATATCGCTATGTTTATTGATAGAAAAGGGGTTGCAATACGTGCGGGAACTCATTGTGCACAGCCTTTATTACAGCGCTTTGGTCTAACATCTATTTGCCGCGCATCGTTAGCCATGTATAACACTCAAGAGGATATAGATCAATTAGTAGAAGCATTGCAAGAAACAAGGACATTTTTTAATGGCTGAATCAATTGAAGAGCGTCATTCTACAGAATCCGTTGAAACTGTAAGCGAAAATAAAAAATCTTACATATCAGCAATTCCAGCAGACGAAATTGATCGTATGACAAATGATATTATTGCTGCTCTCAAAACAGTTTATGACCCAGAGATTCCTGCTGATATTTATGAGCTAGGACTGATTTATCGTATTGATATTGAAGATGATCGTTCAGTAAAAATTGAAATGACTCTTACAGCACCGGGATGTCCTGTTGCAGGTGAAATGCCGGGGTGGGTAGAAAATGCAGTCAGTGCAGTTGAAGGGGTTTCGTATGTTGAAGTCACTATGACTTTTGATCCACCATGGACACCTGATTGTATGTCAGAAGAAGCTCAAATTGCTGTCGGATGGTACTAAAAGTATTGTTAAGAGACTCTAATTTAGCCATTCATGAATAAGCTGTTTACTTTTCACAAGCATTTGAATTTAAGGACGATCGCATGAGTTATAATAAACAAAAACTAGAACTCATTTGGATTGGAAAAGAAAAACGCCCAAAACTAGAGCCTCGTATCTTATTAGAAGATCTTGAAAAATCTTATCACGCTTCGCATCAAATATCATCCCAAGATATTTTTGATAATAAACTTATTTTTGGTGACAATTTGCTCGCACTCAAAGCGCTTGAACAAGAATATATGGGGAAGGTAAAATGTATCTATATCGATCCGCCTTATAATACAGGTAATGCTTTTGAACATTATGAAGATGGTTTAGAGCATTCCATATGGCTAAGTCTTATGAGAGATAGGCTAGAATTGTTACATCATTTACTGGCGGATGATGGAAGTATCTGGATATCAATTGATGATGATGAACAAGCCTATCTTAAAGTGATGATGGATGAAATTTTTGGTCGCCAAAATTTCATCAACAATATTATTTGGCAAAAGAAATATGCTCCACAAAATGATACAAAATGGCTTTCTGATAATCATGATTTTATAATGGTTTATGCTAAAGATAAAACGATTTGGCGCCCTCAATTGCTTCCTCGTTCAAGCGATATGGATGCGCGCTATAAAAATCCTGATAATGATCCTCGCGGTCCTTGGAAATCAGATAATCTTTCAGTTAAGACTATGAATTTAAAAGATGTTTATGAAATTGTTACGCCTTCTGGGCGCAGTGTGATGCCTCCTGCTGGAACGAGTTGGCGCGTTAGTAAACAAAAATTTGCTAAGCTATTAGAAGATAATCGTGTTTGGTTTGGTCCAACAGGAAGTAATGTTCCTTCTATGAAACGTTTTTTATCAGAGGTAAAAAATGGTATGGTTTCAATGACCATTTGGCCTTATCAGGAAGTTGGCCATAATCAAGATGCAAAAAAAGAAGCCAAAGTCTTCAATTCTGATAGTGTCTTTACAACTCCTAAACCGGAACGTTTAATGGAACGCATTATTCAACTTGCCACTAATCCCGGTGATCTTGTACTGGATTCTTTTGCTGGTTCTGGCACAACCGGTGCTGTTGCCCATAAAATGGGAAGGAAGTGGATTATGATTGAACTTGGTGAGCATTGTCACACCCACATTATCCCTCGTTTAAAACAAGTCATTGATGGAACTGATCAAGGGGGAATTTCCAAAAGTGTCAATTGGCAAGGTGGCGGTGGATTCCGTTATTATCGCCTTGCACCTTCCCTGTTGCAAAAAGATCCATGGGGACAATGGATTATTAGTCGCGAATATAATGCTGCCATGCTATCAGAAGCCATGTGCAAACATATGGGATTTACCTACGCACCTGATGAAAATCATTATTGGATGCAAGGGTATTCAACCGAAACAGATTATATTTATGTCACAACGAGCGCCATGACCCATGAACAACTCTGTATAATGAGTGAAGAGGTAGGCTCTCATCGCACGTTGCTGATTTGTGGTACAGCCTTTGATACAAAATCAGCATCCTTTGAAAATCTGACACTCACTAAAATCCCCCGTGCAATATTAGAAAAATGCGAATGGGGAAGGGACGATTACAGTTTAAATGTAGCCAATCTTGAACCAGTGATTGTGGTAAAAGAAAACAGCAAAAATAAAGATATTGCGCAAGCAGAATTAGATCTATTTGAATAATATATAAAAAGCGGAGTTTTTCATGAACACTGTTGAAAAAAGGATTTCTGCTCGCTTATCGTTGCGTGATCCTCAACGTGAATCTTTAAATATTTTGGTAAAAATCTTAGAAAATATAGAGCTTTCTAAAAATGCTGATTTGGTTGCAGAGTTAGAAGTGATAAAAAATCTTTATCCTTCTGTACAAGATTTTGAACGAAACTTTCCCTCTTTTTGTTTTGCCTTAGCAACGGGTGTTGGGAAAACGCGACTTATGGGGGCTTTTATCAGCTATCTTTATTTAACAGGTCGTAGTCGCCATTTTTTTGTTTTAGCGCCAAATTTGACTATTTATGAAAAGTTAAAACAGGATTTTAGTCCCCAAAGTCCGAAGTATGTTTTCAGTGGAATGAGTGAATTTATTGCCAATAGACCCGTTATTATTACAGGTGAAGATTATGAAAGTGGTAAAGGTATTCGCGTTGATGAACACCATATTCAAGGACAAAAGCGTTTGTTTGAGAATAGAGATACGGCCTTTATCAATATTTTTAATATTTCTAAAATTAATACAACGGATAATAAAAAAGGCGCACTAAAATCTAGTATTCCGCGAATTAAACGCTTACAAGAAACGATTGGTGAAAGTTATTTTGATTATCTCGCAAATCTTCCTGATTTAGTTTTGTTAATGGATGAAGCACATCGTTATCGAGCTTCTGCTGGTGCGGCAGCAATTAATGAGTTAAAACCTGTTTTAGGAATAGAGCTTACAGCGACACCAAAAACAATAGGTGCAAAACCCGTAGATTTTAAAAATGTTGTCTATAGTTATTCACTTGCAGAGGCTATGAGAGATGGTTTTGTAAAAGAGCCTGCTGTTGCTACACGTAAAGATTTTCAACCTCAAAATTATACATCTGAACAATTAGAACATATCAAATTACAAGATGCAATTCATGCCCATGAAAACGTGAAAGCAGATTTAATTGTCTATGCAAAAGATTATAACAAAAAGTTCGTTAAGCCTTTTATTTTAGTTGTCGCTCAAGATACAAATCATGCACAGAAATTGCGTGATTTATTGGAATCAGATGATTTTTTTGCAGGAGCTTATAAGGGAAAAGTTATAGAGATTCATACAAAACAGTCGAATATAGAAGAAGATCAAAATATTCAAAAGCTGATTGCAATTGAAGATTCTCATGACTCAACAGAAATTGTTATTCACGTTAATAAATTAAAGGAGGGGTGGGATGTTACGAATCTCTATACTATTGTACCGTTGCGTGCATCGGCTTCAGAAATTTTAACAGAGCAAACAATTGGGCGTGGATTGCGTTTGCCTTATGGGTATAGAACAGGCGTGGAAGCTATTGATCGTTTAACAATTATTGCGCATGATCGTTTTCAAGATATTATTGATCGTGCAAACGATCCAAACTCAATTATAAAAAAGCATATTGAGATTGGAACAGGAGGGAATATCCCCTTTGAAAAGACCGATATAGTGACAGTTCCAAGTCAAGTAGAAGCTTTATTGATGCAAACGATGGTAATACGTAATTCCGATATAAATGGAGCATCTTCTGATTTACAAGGTATCATATTACATCATACAGATTCCCCTACATTAACACCTGAAGAGCAAGATATTGCAGCGATCGCGTGGGATCTTATCAAAGAGAATGATAAATTGCCAAGTTCTCAAATGCTTTGTTCTGCACAGATACAAGAAAAAATTGCTAATAAAGTTATGAATATTAAGCCTTCATCACAAAAGTCTCTTGTATCAAAAGTGGTGACAATTCTGACAAAACAATTAACAGAACTGATAATAGATATTCCAAATATTATACTCATTCCTTCGCGTGATGTTACTTATGGTTTTTATGATTTTGATTTGGAAAATTTAGAAAACTTAAATTTTCAACCTGTTAGTAAAGAACTTTTAATTCGAGAATTGCGTACCCATAAAAGCATTTTTCTCACATCTAAGAATGAATATGTCAAAGAGCCTTATCTTGAAAACTACATCATTCGTGGTTTGATTGATAATGACTTTGTCGATTATGATAACCATACGCTCTTATTACGAAAATTAGCTAGTCAGATAGTAGAACATTTCCGATCTTATTTACCCAATGATACAGCTGTTGAGAACGTATTAATTCACTATCAGCACAAGCTTACTAGTTTTATTGTTGCGCAATTAAGAGAACATCAATGGGAAACGCAAAAAGATTATGCGGTTAAAGTTACACGAGGTTTTACAATTTTACAACCTATCCATTATGTGTTGCCGCAAGGGACGTCTCCTCTTGATTTTCGTAATATTCCTGCCATTAAAAGCGATATTAAAAAACTTGTATTCAGCGGCTTTAGAAAATGCTGTTATCCTTTACAAAAGTTTGATTCAGTAGAAGGGGAATTACGATTTGCTCAAATATTAGAGGATGATGCACAAGTCTTGAAATGGATGAAACCCGCTCGAGGTTTTTTCAGAATAGAATATGATAAAAGATCAATCTATGAACCAGACTTTGTTGTAGAAACGAAGGATGCCAAATATCTTTGTGAGCCTAAAAAAGCCTCTGAAATGCAAAATCCTATTGTTTTAAAAAAGAGAGAAGCTGCAGTTCAATGGTGTTGTCATGCAACGCGCTATGCGGCGACTTATGGCGATAAAAAATGGTATTATGTTCTTATTCCCCATGATGCTATTAAAGCAAATAGTAGTTTTGAAGGTTTGTGTGCAGAGTTTACCATTTCAGAATCTATACTTGAGAGCTTATAACTTTTTGCTTCAAAAATAAAACACATAAGTTTTTTAATTGACGGGTGTGAGGTTTAATCAAATGTTTGAATAATTATTTTTAACTTTTTTCTAACGACGTTAAAATAAAAGGAAAAATGTATAGCAAAGTTATACAAGATTATGCTTTTGTATGGGGATTTGTAGCACATTTACACTTTTTTATAAAAGTACAATCTTATTTTCGTTATGTAAAAAGATCTTTGAGTTATAGTCATAAATTAAAAAAAATATTTTAATTTTATTGAGTAATTTGATAAATATTCTTTTTTTAAAAAACTTAAACAGTTTATTGTTCTTTCATTTAAAACGCCTGAATATAATGAAATACCCAGAGAATAAAAGGGGGAGTTTTTCATATGACTTTAAATTTAACAAACACTGTTTTTAATTTTTTAAAGAAAAACCCGACAAAAAAGTTTACAGCTCGAGAAATTGCTCAATGGATATTTGAAAATTACCCAGAAAAATGCCGTCAAAAACAAAAGAATTCAACGGCAATAATCACTCCCCTTAATAGTGATGCGGCTCTTATTCAGCAAATTGTTGCTGAAATAGGGGCAAAACGCCCTCAGTTACAAAAGCGTTATTCAGAAATTAAAACCACTGAAGGACGACCGAGACAATATTATTTTACTGAACAAACAGATAGTGCTGAAATTGACGCAATAGAGGACAATGCAAAGAGTAGAACAGAAGATGGCTCTGTTAAAGAGCATGATCTTTATCCATTATTATCTAAATTTTTATGGTCAGAGCTTGCAGTTTATAGCAAGCGCATTAATGAGAAATGTTCTCGTAATAAACATGGTGCAGGCGGAAATAAATGGCTTTATCCAGATCTCGTAGGGATGCAAGATTTAAGCAAGGAATGGAATCGTGAAATCAAAGCCTGTATTTTGCAATATTTTGATAAAAAGACAAAGCTTTGGTCTTTTGAAGTAAAAATTCTCATCAATCGTTCAAATTTACGAAAAGCATTTTTTCAAACAGTTAGTAATTCTTCATGGGCTAATTTGAGTTATTTAGTTGCTAGTGAAATTGAAGGAGTTGATACATTAAAAGAGCTTCGGATGCTTTCAAGTTTGCATGGAATTGGATTTATAAGACTTAATAAGGAAAACTCTTCCGAGAGTGAGATCTTAATTCCTGCCAAAGAACGTAGTGATATTGATTGGGATACTGCTAATAGATTAGTGGAGGAAAACGAAGATTTTCTTGATTATATTAAGCTCATTCGTCAATTTTATCAAACTGGTGAGATGCGTCCTCTAGATTGGGATCATATGTATCTATGAGGGGTATTTTTAAAAAGACTCTATTGTTTAAAAGCTTTTTTTCAGAATGATGAAAATTACTCTAACTATTTTATTTGTCTTATTATATTGGTATAATATGTTGATTTACTAATGATAATTAGTCTTTAAACTTAAATGAGGGGAATGAATATCCTAGTATTCAATCCTTTCAAACCATCTCATATTGATATTGTATCAATTAAAATTTTTCTCACGTACCTCATGTGTAGGGTTGAGTAGGGGAAGAGTAAAAATTCTGTTTTAAGCCTGTTCTATTTTGTGCATTGAGCGTGATTCCATTAAATACTAGACTTAATGATTATAATTTATTATAAATTTGCTATTATAGAGGGTGAAATTCGACTTTTTTGCTTTGTTTACATCAAGCATGGAAAATATTACTTCCTCATATTGAAGTCTTCTTACGGAGAATTTACACTACTATTTCTTTAATTTCCATTGCTGTTCGTTTTGATGATTACTAAGCTTTTTGTTATCCGAAGTAAACATTCAAAAAAACATTAATTTTATAAAATATTCACATAGTTTACTCAATTTCTTGAAATAGATTTAAAAAATAAATTTCTCTCACACCTTATGGTAAAGGAAGTGTGTACTGTCGCAGTCTGCCACAATACTCTCTTTATTTTTCAATAATACCGCACGCTAAACGTGCACCACCTCCGCCAAGCGGTAATGGTTTATCTGATTGATTATCAGCCCCTAAATGAATGACTAAAGAGCGCCCTTTAATTTCAGAGATTTTTTTTAATCGTGGAGCAAGAACGCTCATTATGGCATATCCCTGCTTATCAACATAAAGTACTGGTAAATCACCAAGATGACCATTGACATTATAAGGTCCTAAATGTTTTCCGGTATGTTCCGGATCATAATGTCCACCTGCGCTTCCACCAATTATGCCATCTTTTGTATCACATGAAGGATTTACATGTACATGAAAACCATGCATTCCTTCTGATAAAGTAGATAAATTAGGGATGAAAATCAAACCGTATGTGGTTTCTTCAATTTTAATGCTACCAATAGCCTTTTTGGAATTGTTATATTCTAATTTATAAATATTTACTTGTTTTGATAGTGCTAATGCAGAATTTTTATGAATTAAAAATGCCATAAAAAACAATAATGATAATAATATTTTTTTCATAAAATACCTTTATACTTATATTTTAATATATTGTTGTCTATAAATAACAATCTATATTAATGATATATTATATAAATGTCTTAAATTTAACTTTAAGAAAAATAATTTACATAGAAATATTCTGTTATTAGAAAGAGCAAATAAATTAAAGTGTGTTTATATATATTTCTGAACATAACTTTTATTTTTTGATCTATAAAAAATACAGCTTTTATGGATGGATAATTATATCTCACTTACATTTCTTCAAGAGATGCTTTTAAAAAATCTACTTTTTGAGGTATAATAAGAAATTAAATAAGGAATTTTAGTAAGTTAGCTATTATTTCATTTACAATATGATGATCGTTTCATCAAAAAAAGAACATATAATTTGTTGATGATTTAATTGTTTTTCATAGAAAAAATGACGAGAAATTTCTATTCATTATGAAATTTATAAGAGAAAAAATTATTATGATTCATATAAATTTCCCAATAAAATACAGCATATACCGACACTCCCTCCCATTCCTGATCCTATCAGTGCTCCTATTATTATTCCGGAAGAAAGTGCTACTCCTATACCCATTGCGATAACTGGACCAAATCCTGGAAGAGCAATATAACCATAAGCTGCAAGAGTTGCCGCGATAGCTCCTGATATGCTACCATTTAAACCGCCAATGAAAGCAAATTCTTTAATAGAATGGTAGCACTTTTTTAATTTTTTTTTCTTACAGCTGTGAAAAGAAACGTTGCTGTAAGTTTTTAAATCAATCATATTCTTTTCTTTCATTTTGAATGCTAACTGTTCCTGAATAGTCAACGGATACGAAAAAATGGGACTTTTTAAATTTTACTAAAGCACGCCAGATACCATTGTCATCTAAGCGCAATCGTTTAATATTCTCAAAACCATTTTGCATAAGACAATTTTTAACTTGTGAAGCAGTAAATGAGTTCTGACCTATTTTAGTGACCTTTTGAGTAGAGCTATAGGTAAAGGTTTGACAATAAGGAAGGTAAAAAACTTCACTTATTGAAGTCGTGACTATCAACGAGACACATGCAATCATTATAAAAAAAGTACTTAATTTCAAAAAATTATTTAGTGTCATCTTGTTACCATTTGTTGAAACAACACTTCATTAACCTCTGTGTTACTAACAGGTTCCAAAGATGATTTTATTTTTAATATTATACTTAACAATAAAAATTTTTAAAAATATATTGATTAAATAAAACTGTTTTTTTATTATTTATTTTCTTATTAAAATTAATTTTATAAAATAACTTTTTCAAAACGGTATTATTTTTCACTTTATTTATAGTTCTAAATTTAACAGCTATGATTTAGCAAGATATCTTTATAATTTAATTTGTAGTATATAATTCAGTTTTCTCTTATTTCATATCAATATACTAAATATATATAATAATTTTTAATAAAAAATAATTTACAGTTATATTAATTAAACATGTTATTATTATAAATAAATCAAATAAATATAATTAATTATTTTAATATAAATTGTTACTTCTTAGAAAGAACAAAAATATTTTTTATATTAGTAATAGATATGATTCAAAATGCAATTTATTATTTTACGTTATTATCCATTATTGCTTAGTAGAGCTGTTTTGATGATTTTGTTGGAAATATTTGCATAATTTCCTTGAATCCATAACCGGGATACATTCCTTCGCGCATAAATAAATTACGTAATGGTGGGAAACTATGCAACAAACCAAGCCCAATGCTTCGTATGATATGAACAGGCAACATATGAGAAAGTAGAGCAGAGTTCAGTGTATGAACAGCTCCACTTCGGATTAATATATCTGGTTTGCGGCATTTGTTATAATGTGCAACAATCATTTCAGAGTTAGAATTGGATATTTTATTGGGTAAAATATCAATTAAAGTTTGGACATCACGGAATCCTAAATTCAATCCCTGTGCCCCAATAGGGGGAAAAACATGAGCGGCTTCACCCACTAAAATTGTTCGATTAGCAGCAAAATGATGAGAAAGAAGTCCGAAAAGCGGCCATGCTTGAATTGATGTTTCTAAGCTTAGCTTTCCAAGCATTGATTGCATTTGGTTTTCGATCATTTTTGCAATTGTTTTTGGTTCTATATTTAATAATTCCTCAGCGCGGGAAGGATGAACAACCCATACAAGACTAGATCTTCGTCCTGGTAGTGGGACCTGTGTAAATGGACCGTGTTCTGTATGAAATTCAGTTGATGTATTTTGATGAGAAAACTCATGAGAAAAGTTGAGAACAAGTGCTTTTTGTGGATAATTCCACTGTTTCACACTTATCCCTGCTGCGGCACGTGTAAGAGAGTGACGTCCATCAGCTGCAACAACAAGTGGTGCTTGAATAATTCTATGATCAGCAAGAGTAATGCATACATGGTTTTTTGTGTGATGAACAGATTTGGCTGCAGAAACAAATCTTGTAATATTGGGCGTATGTGTAACAGCGTCGACTAAAGCACTGTTCAATTTTACATTAGGTATATTATAGCCAAAAGCTTTTTCGCCAATTTCAGTAGAAGAAAAATGCACCGTAGGAGCATGCACAATTCTAGAAGTTATATCTATAATTCTCATGGACGATAAAGCAGCTGCATGTTTTTGAAGATTATCCCAAATATTGAGTTTTTGAAGCATGCGTATTGCAGGCATCATAAGAGCCGTTGTCCGTAACTCATCTGTATGAGCAGGGGGCCCAACAAGAAAAACAGAAAGCCCCTTCTGTGCAAGACTCAGCGCGGCTAACATTCCGACAGGACCTGCACCAATAACAGCAATATCTTTATGCTCTTCCTTTTCAAATATCACAACGATTTGAACCTTTATTCATTGAGAAAATATTTTAACATTTCCAAATGATCTCTCTCTTTTTATTATATGAAGCTCTTCTATTATTATAGTATGTAATAAATAATGCGATATAAAAAAGTAACCTTTTTATGATTTTTTTAAATGCTGAGTTATATCATCGTTAAAAAATGGCGTATTGATAGATGGTTGAAGACTTTAAAAACGAGGATAAGAAAACCTTGAAACGTAAATTAACAAAGAAAATCAAAACAAATGCTAAATTATTACGCCATAAAAAAGTAACAATGCCACAAGCAAAGGCCTTTTCCGTTCATTTACTAACAGCTTCGGGATCATTTTTAGCGTTTCTTTCTCTTATATCAGCCTCTCAAAAAGAATGGACAGCTATGTTCTGTTGGCTTGGGCTTGCTCTTCTCGTTGATGGTATAGATGGACCAATTGCACGCAAACTTGATGTTAAGTACGTTCTTCCAACATGGTCTGGAGAGCTGTTAGATAATATTATTGATTACGTGACTTATGTCTTAATTCCTGCCTTTGCACTCTATCAAAGTGGTTTCATGGGAATAGGGTTATCATTTTCATTGAGTGCAATTATTGTTATTTCATCTGCTATTTATTATGCAGATACTAGTATGAAAACCAAAGAAAACTTTTTTAAAGGATTTCCTGTTGTTTGGAATATGATGATTTTTACGCTTTTTGTCGTCAGACCAGGAGAGTGGATTACTTTTATCATTATTGTTCTATCGGCGATTATATCTTTTTTGCCAATTTATTTTATTCATCCAGTAAGAGTCCTTCGTTTACGTAGAATTAATTTTCCCATTTTTCTCTTATGGTGTTTTTTTGGTGTTTCTGCCTTCTTTTATCAACTAGAGGCTCCCTATTGGGTTAAAATAGGAATTTCGGTAACAGGAATTTATATATATTGTATTGGCGCAATCATGCAAATATTTCCTAAACTTGGGGAAAAAAGTATAAAAAAAACAATGAAATAATTGTTTTAAGAAGGGTGTGAGATGCAAATTAATTTTGGAGCAGATGATGATATTTCTTTTACGAAAGAAGGGCGTGCTGGTATTATAAAGCTCACACGTCCTTCAGCATTAAACGCTCTTAATCAACGAATGGTTTCAGCTTTAAAAAAAGCTCTCAGAACATGGGAAACAGATGATAATGTTTCTTGTGTCTTAATTGAAGGGGAAGGGCGTGCTTTTTGTGCTGGTGGAGATGTTGTAGAAATCTATCATATGGGGAAAAGTGCTGCTGCTTGTCAATACTTTAGAAATGAATATAGTTTAAATGCTTATATCAAACATTTTTCAAAGCCCTACATTTCTTTCTTAAACGGTATTTGGATGGGAGGAGGGGTAGGTATTTCTCTCTATGGCTCGCATCGAATTGTTACAGAAAATACAGTTTTTGCTATGCCAGAAGGTGCGATTGGATTTTTCCCAGATGTAGGTGCAAGTTTTTTTTACCATCTCTTCCCAATCATTTTGGTATCTATCTTGCATTAACGGGCGCACGTATAAAGTGGGGAGATTGCTTAAATTTAGGATTAGCAACACACGCCGTTGCTGAAACTGAATTCGATATGATTAGAAAAGCTGTTATTGAGCAAGGAGATCCTACTTTAGCTTTAAACGAGCGAACAATTACAAAAGACTATGAAACAAGTCATGAAATACGTTGTATTATTAACACTTGTTTTAGTGCCCATACCTTAGAAGAATGTCTCGAGTTGCTACATAAAAAAAGCAATGAAGATGTTTTATTTGCTAAAGAATGTTATGATATTTTGCAGTCACGTTCTCCGACAAGTTTAAAAGTTATCTGGAAACAAATGAAACAAAATTCATCTCAAACGTTGGAAGATTGTATGAAAATTGAAAACCGCATAGCGTATCATATGATTCATTCACATGATTTTTATGAAGGTATACGTGCTATGTTAATCGATAAGGATAAAAGACCTCAATGGCAACCAGATAAACTTTCAAATGTGACAGATGAAATGGTAGATTCTTACTTCCAACCTGTTGAACAAGAGTTATTATTGTGAAAAATAATTCTCACAAACAGATTTCAAAAATCAATTTAATCTATAACTGTTACTTACGGTTTTTGGCACTTATTTGCTTAGTTCTAGGTATTTGTTATTGGATACGCCTTGTTGGTGTTTTTCCAGGTATTCTATGGCGTTTTGATCTTATGCCTTGGCAGTGGCAATTTGCATCAGCTATATTGGCTATTCTCTATCCTATTGCCTTAGTTGGACTTTGGATGTATTCACTATGGGGTATCATTGTGTGGTGTATTGCAGCATTGATTGAAGCAATAACAATATATTATTCCGATTTTATTTATCAGCCATTTGTACCATTATTTCATGGAATATTGTTTTTAGCTTTTATAGTACTACAAATTGTAATTATTTTTTTTAAAAGAGTAAAAAATAAAAAAACATTGTGATTGAAATTTTCGAGCCAGAATAACAGGCTCGATTTTCGATCTTAGCTAACTTAAGTAGCTCATTTTAAAGCTTCGTTCCTCAAAACGCTGATGCTAGCTATACTTCTCCATAAAGTTCCATAATATATATTATGCGATAATATGATGCAGAAGATAAATCCTTTATCCAAAAAGAAAACCCTCCTTTAAAACATCATCATATTTATATCATACAATTTACTTTTAAAATAAAATTTGGTCTTTAAAGTACATTCCTTAAAGACCAAAAATAGTGATAGTGATAATGAAATTACGTATAATAAAACTAAGAAAAATTATTGTGCTATTTGACAACGTTTCGTACGTGCAAGATCACTCAAAACAGCATTACGGTTATTTAAAGCTGAAATTTCATTACTTTCACTGGATTTAGGATCTATAAAAAACAAAGCAGGAAGAAATACAAGACTTGTTGCTGCTAAAGCCGCATTTTTATTTCTTGCTTTATAACGCTCTCTAATTGTAGCATCGATTTGGCGCTTATTAGCAAAAAATTCCCGTTGAATATCAGAACAACTCATTGTTCCATCATGTAATGTGGTAACTGGAATATTTTTTTCTAAACGCCCCCCACATGCTGTCAAAAAAAAACGCTAAAACGACAATACATACACCCCATTTAAAATTTTCTTTATACATAAAAACCTCACTTTTAACACAAAATGTTTTTAATGAGATTTAAATAGAGCAAAAGTAAGATTAAAATTTTAACAAATATACTATCAACAAAAATATATTTCGTTAATAAGTTCACGCATCTGTTTAAAAAGTAAGACCTTGATATGCAGGTTTTACATAGGATGGGACGTAATTTACGACCACATTGTAATTATGTGTGAGTAGAGCTTCAATGATGAGAACATCCAAATCCATTAATTTCGATTTGGTCTTTAAGGTATATTCCTTAAAGACCAAAAAATGAAATTACATATGATAAATAAGAAAAATTACTGTACTATTTTACAACGTTTCATACGTGCAAGATCACTCAAAACAGCATTACGATTATTTAAAGCCGAAATTTCATTGCTTTCACTGGATTTAGGATCCATAAAAAACAGAGCAGGTAAAAATACAACACCTGCCGCTGCTAAAGCTACATTTTTATTTCTTGCTGTAGAACGCTCTCTAATTGTATCATTAATCTGTCGTTTATTAGCAAAAAACTCCCGTTGAATATCGGTGCAACTCATTGATCCATCATGTAATGTTGTCGTTGCAATATTTTTTTCTAAACGCCCCCCACATGCTGTCAAGGAAACTGCTAAAACGGCAATACATACACCCCGCTTAAAATTCTTATACATAAAAACCTCATTTTAAACATAAAAAAGTGATATTTATGTCAAAAATAAAACAAAATAAAGGATAATCTTCAAAAAACTTTATTTAACGTAAAATATTGTATGAATAAGCTTATGCAGTTGTTTCGAAAGTAAGGCCCTGATACGCAGGTTTTACATAGGATGGAACGTAATTTACGACTGCATTATAATCCAGCGATCTATCCATATGTGTGAGTATTGCTTGTTTTGGCTTTAAATATTTTATCCATTGTAATGCTTGATCAACAGAAAAATGACTTGGGTGAGATTTAAATTGAAGGGCTTCGATGATGAGAACATCCAAACCCATTAATTTGGATAATGTTTTTTCAGGAAATTCACTAACATCCGTACAATAGGCAACGTTCCCAATCCGAAAACCTAAGGAATGAATGTTTCCGTGGTGTTGTAAATGTGTATTGACGCTTATTTCTCCGCCCTGCCCCTGAATAATAAATTGGCTATCTTCATTGATAAGATGCTCTTTTAAAATGGGAGAATAAGATGAATCTTTTGGAGTTTGAAAACAATATCCGAAAGCACTTTTGAGATGCTCTAGTGTAAATCTGTCGGCATAGATATCTATTAAACATTTTTGTGCAAGTGCATAGCTGCGTAAATCATCAATACCGTGGATATGGTCTGCATGAGAATGCGTGTAAAGAGCAGCATCAAGATGGCTTACACGCGCATCGATCATTTGTGAGCGAAAATCTGGACCTGTATCAATAACGATCGTTGTTTTGCCTCCTGAAGGTTTAATACGTTCAACTAATAAAGAACTTCTGTAGCGTTTATTTTTAGGGTTATTCGGATCACATGTTCCCCAATCACCATTAGGTCTTGGCACTCCTGGAGAAGGACCACAACCTAATATTGTAAATCGGTATTGATCACACATATCTTTTGCCTTATTTCATTTTGCTAAATAAACGAAAAGCATTACGCGTTGTTATTTGAGCTGTTTCTTCAATGCTTAAGCCAATTGTTTCAGCCAAAACAGCTGCTGTATAACATACAAAAGATGGTTCATTTGTTTTGCCCCGATGGGGACTAGGTGCTAAAAATGGAGCATCTGTTTCCACTAACAAATGCTCATGGGGCACAATTTTTGCTATTTCACGGATTTCAAGTGCGTTTTTAAAAGTAAGAATACCCGAAAAAGAAATATAACCACCAAGTTCAATTCCAGCACGAGCAAGTTGCATTCCAGACGAATAACAATGAAGGATAAAGGGAAAAGCTCCTTCTTTTATCTGTTCACGTAATATTTTCTCCATATCGATATCGGCATTGCGTGAATGTATAACAAGAGGAATCTGTGTTTCTCGAGAAGCAATGATATGTTCTTGAAAAACTTTCTTTTGCTCTTCTGGTGTAGAGTAATCATAATGATAATCAAGGCCCCCTTCCCCAAACGCAACAATTTTAGGATGATTCGAGAGCTGTATAAGCTCTTCCGCTGTAATATTTTGTTCTTCATGCGCGTGATTGGGGTGTGTTCCAACGGAACAAAAGACTTGATCATAGCTTTGCGCAATGGCTAACAGTTTATCTAACTTATGAACATGGGTTGAAATTGTTATCATACGTTTAACGTCAGCATCTAAAGCCCGTTGGATAACATTATCCAAATCTTGTGAAAAGTCTTCAAAATCAAGATGACAATGTGTATCAATCAACATGATGAGTGTCTTCTTTCTTCAAGATATAACGAGGAAAAATTGGTTCTGGTGGTGGAAGATCAAGCCCTTCTTGAATTTTTGAATGACTTATATGATACAATAACCGATCATCTTCAGCAACCGCAAGGCTATCAAGAAGTTTCGTTGCTGATTGGGGTATGAAAGGCAAAAGCATAATTCCTATTCTCCGCAAGATTTCTACAGTTATATAAAGAACTGTAGAAAATCGTTCTCGATCGTTTTTACGTAAACTCCAAGGTTGTTCGTTGGCAAAATAGCGATTGGCATCTGCTACAATTGAAAAAATAGCTGAAAGTGCTAAATGCATACTATAAGAAGACATAGCTTGGTGTACAGTTTCAAGTACTTGAAGAGATTGTTCTAAAAGCTGTTTATCTTGAGCTAAAAATAAAGCTGGTTTCGGGACTTGTGCATTACAATTTTTGGCAATCATAGACAAACAGCGCTGTGCTAAATTACCAAGATCGTTAGCAAGATCAGCATTAATACGGTTCACAAGGCTTTCATGACTATAACTACCATCTTGTCCGAATGGCACTTCACGGAGAAGGAAATAACGGACCTGATCAAGACCATAATGATCAACCATTTCAAAAGGATCAACGACATTTCCAATAGATTTTGACATTTTTGCACCACGATTAAGTAAAAAACCATGTGCAAAAATATTTTTAGGCAATTCAATTCCAGCAGACATTAAAAATGCCGGCCAATAGACTGCATGAAAACGAATAATATCCTTACCAATAATATGCGTATTTGCAGGCCAAAAATCACGTTTTTTTGAATTTTCATTGAAAAAACCTATTGCTGATAGATAATTTGTAAGCGCATCAACCCAGACATACATCACGTGCTTTGGATTCTCAGGAACAGCAATTCCCCAGTTAAAACTTGTGCGTGAAATAGAGATATCTTTTAATCCCGATTTGATAAAACTTATAATTTCATTACGCCGCTCAAGTGGCAAAATAAAATCAGGATATTTTTCATAATATTCAAGAAGAGCCTTTTCATAACCAGAAAGTCTAAAAAAATAACTTTCTTCTTCATTCCATTCAACTGGAGAGCCTAATTCCTTCTCGCGACGGATGTTGTCTGCTCCAACTTCTGTATCTTTCTCTTCATAATACGCTTCTTGGCGAACCGAATACCACCCCGTATAACGACCGAGATAAATATCGCCATTTGCTTCCATCTTTTTCCAAATTTCTTGACAAGCTTGATAATGGCGTTCTTCTGTCGTACGGATAAAATCATCATTAGAACAATTTAATACTGCAAGCATTTTTTGAAACACCGCACTATTACGATCTGCAAGTTGCTGAGGTGTCATGCCTAATGCAGCTGCGGTTTGTTGCATCTTGAGACCATGCTCATCTGTACCAGAAAGAAAAAATACATTTTTTCCGTTTAACCGTTGAAAGCGGGCTAAAACATCGCTTGCAATGGCACTATAAGCATGTCCAATATGTGGAGCAGCATTAGGATAAAAAATGGGAGTTGTTATGTAATATGTGTCACGCATGTCATACTCGTTGTAAAACGCTATAAATAGAAGAATATAATGACATAACGCTTGTTCATCGCATTGTCACGGAAAAACTAATTCTCATGAATGATCTTATGAACTTTAAAAAGTAAGTTAATAACAAACTGCTTTTTATCGAGATTAAACAGTTGTATTTCCTCTATTTCTTGATGAATCTCCTGCCATTTTTCCGCATATTTTTTTGAGAGAAATAAGTCTCCCTTTTCAACGAGCATGATAGCTTTTTTTTGAATTTTATTAAGAATTTCATCACAAAATTGTTGAAATTGGAATGTAGAAGAAGCAGATGAAAATGTTTGTGCAAGAGTATGTACAATTGTTGCGTTACAAACAGGTTTCTCTAGGAGAGCATCAATTGTTTTAATAACTTCAAGACCGCCATGGCAAATAAGTAAAGCGGCTTTTCGAGGACTTCCTTTAGATTTTTTAATAATCATTTCAATTGTTTTTTCATCAGGTAAATCCTGATCGGCGAAAATATGTATAATAACTTTTTTCATTTCATCGTTATTCAACGGACGAAAAGAAATTTTTTGACACCGTGAATGGATTGTTGGAAGCAATTTTCCTGAAGAATGTGCGATAATAACAAATAACGTTTTTGTAGGTGGTTCTTCAAGTATTTTGAGAATTGCATTTGCTGCATTTCTATTCATATCATCTGCAGAATCAATAATAACAATACGCCATCCATTATCTTGCGATGTTCGACTTAAAAAATGCATAATATCACGGATATCATCAACGAGTATTCCTGTTTTAAACTTTTGTGTTTTCACATCAAATCGACGTGAAATATACAAAAGACCAGGGTGACTTCCTTGTGTAATTTGGCGCCATGGGGTAGAATAAGGATCGGGTTTCAAGAAAGAACTCTGTTGAAAACTTAAAATGTTCCAAGCAAGATGAAAGGCTAATGTAGCCTTTCCAATCCCGTATTCTCCTTCAAATAATAATGCATGATGCAAACGCTCTTCTTTAAGCATTTGTGTCAAAAAATGACGCACATCCTCATGACCAAAGATAACATTGTTCTGGGATGGTGATAAAATTGTATCAATATCATCATATTGGTGTAAGGTATTTAAATTACTCATGAAAGCTGATCCAACAATACCTGATGACAAATATTTTTTATTTGATGAGCAATAGCTTCCACTGAGCCAGTGGCATCAATGACTCGAAATCTATGGGGTTCTTGTTTGGCCAATTGAAGAAAAGCCTGACGTCTTTGTTCTTGAATTTCCAACTGATCTTTTTCAAAATAATCAATTTCTTCTGTTTTTTTTCTTCGTAAATTTGCACGCTTCATACCACACATTGCTGGCATATCTAATAAAAATGTTAAATGAGGCAAAATACCATTGAGCGCAATACACTCTAAAACAGAAAGAAGAGAAGAACTGACTCTATTATTGAGTCCTTGATAAACGCGTGTAGAATCAATAAAGCGGTCACATAAAACGATTTTACCTTTTTGCAAAGAAGGTGCAATAACTTCATGAAAATGGTCAGCGCGTGCAGCTGTAAACAAAACAGCTTCAATCAACGGTCCATACTGTTGCGTCTGCCCCGACAACAAAATATGCCGGATTGCTTCTGCTCCTGGCGTTCCTCCTGGTTCTCGTGTTGTAACAACATCATAACCTTGGTGAGAGAGAGACTCAGCAAGTAAAGAAATCTGCACCGTTTTTCCTACCCCCTCCCCTCCTTCGAATGTAATAAAATAACCTGACACGTATGACCTTAACCTTATTAGCGCGTAACTACAAATATTTCCGTAACCATCCAATTGTTATTTCATAGAATGCATTTTTTACTTTTGCAAAGAAACTTCCTTCCTGAATATTCATTCCGGCAAAAACTGGTTTTTCCAGAAGAATCTTTTTATCTTCTAAAATTTGAATAACACCAACTGATTGCCCAGAAACGATGGGGGCTTTCAATGGACCATGATATTTAATTTTTGCTTTAACATTTACTTTTTTTTCATTCGAAAGCATAAAACTTATTGGTGTTTTAACAATGAGTGGAACAAAATTTTTCTTACCACCGTAAACAGAAGCACGACCAACCGTTTCTTCTTTTGTGAAAATTGTTTTGAGATCAAATGCCGTCATCCCCCATTGAAGAATGCGTTCTATTTCTTTTGTATATTTTTTACCATCTTGCAAACCATTGATTGCTAAAAAAAGACGTCGATGATTTTTAGAAATGGTGGCAACCATTGAAAAACCTTCTTTTTCACTGTAGCCAAAACCAAATCCTTCTACACCAATTTCCTTAGAAATAAGAGGGTTTTTATTACGTTGAAAAATATTATTCCATGTAAAATGAGGCTCACAATAAAGTGCATAATAATCCGGATATTCCTGAACAATATGACGTGCTAATATAATCATATCACGCACAGTTACAAATTGTCCCTCTTCGGGTAGCCCTGTAGCATTAACAAAATGACTCTGAGATAATCCGATTATTTTTGCGCGCTGATTCATCAGTTTTACAAAATGATCTTCATGTCCTGATATTCCTTCAGCAAGAATAATAGCAGCATCATTTCCATTCACAATAATTAAACCACGTAAAAGATCAGAAACACTGATTTCTGTCTTTATCTTTGCAAACATAGTGGTTGTACCGGAAGGTGCTCCACCTTTGCGCCAAGCATTTTCACTGACCTTGAATTTCTGCGTACTTTTTAATAATCCTTTTTTTAATTGATGAAATACAACTTCTGCTGTCATCAATTTTACTAATGAAGCAGGAAAAAAAGGAATATCACTTTGTTTTTCATAAAGTATTGTCTCTGTATCATCATCGAGTAATAACAGTTGTGATGCGGGAGTTTGAAAATCTTGTGCTCTCCCCCACGTATCAAATGCCAATACTCCCCATAATATCAATAAGATCCTTAATGCTGTATACATAGCTGCTCCTCCCATCCCAAAGATCAACATAAAGAATCTTATATAGGAAAAAACTTTTTTATTTCCGCAAATTAAGGAATTATTGACAACTCAAGAAAAGATTTTATTTTTATTCAGCGTTAACAAAAGTAATATGCTGCACTTTTTATCTTCCACGTAGATTCATTTTAATCTTTTAAAGTATGAGAGACAAAAGATTTTTTCCTATTTTTATTGATAGTATTTTGATTTGTTATGATAAATTATCATTTTAAAATTGAAGCTAACTCAAAATACTGTAAGATTCTCTCATCCCCTCTTCTCATATTGAATTCATTAAAAATCGCTTACTTACGGGTCATAAGTAGGGTTCGTATATGGATAAAAATTATTAAAAAAGAGAGTAAAAATACTTCTTATAAACCTCTCAAGTGTTAAGAATTATCGCACAAAACATTGGGGGCTTGCAAAGTGTATGATGGTGTCGATTTATATCTTCATAAGAGTAAAGATGCTGATGTCTAAAGGCGTTAACAGTTATACCATTCACAGGCGCTGTCGCAAAATAGGCTTGTAGCGTGTTAAAGTATGTCTCTTTTAAATAAGTCCATGAATTGGCAATGTAAGTGTATTTTGTTTGAGACGCTCTGTTTTTCGTGAGGGAACTTACTCCATTAAAGAACATGATAAACAAAAGCATGAGATAATGCATAATCTTTTCATAAGATATTACCGTAGATACTTTAGAAAGATGCAAGGCCGAATCAAAAGAAAATATTTTTTTACTTGTTAAGCTTTTTATTCCTCTCAAATCGAGAGTACAAGTTGTTTTAGAGATTACACAAACAGACTGACACAATAATTTACCTTCGTCTAGCAAAAGCTATTACAGCAAGAAAAGTACACGCTTTATTAAGCAAGCAATATCATAAAACGACGAATAGACCAGCAATGGAGTGGAAAGGCCGTACTGAATTTATAATAATAGAACCCAACCACGCTTTTTGAAAAGGACAAAGCGCTTTAAGATAAAAATCCTACACTAAATCCGTAATTTCTTACCTTTTTTACTAGAAAATTATATAGATAAAAAATCAATGCATTTTTTCTTAAAACAGTTGTAGCCAATTAACCTTTGTTTTTTTGTTTAGCTTATTTATAGAAGCAACTTGATCGAATGGTATCGGCTTATCAACCATGATAGGACCAATTTCTGGCAATTTAACTGCAACAGTTTTATTACGTTGTTCTTGTTCAACAGCAGCTGCTTTAGCTAATTCTTTTTTGTTCCTTGTATTGCACTGCTCTTTTAACAAAACAGTTTCTCTTTTTTTCGCAACATTTTCCGACGCTAATGAATATGGGGCAGCATTTCCAGGAGTATAAGAGGACATTAAATATGCAGCATCATAATAGCCAACAGGTGCTTCAGCAATATATTCTACTTTAACATCTGCGACCCCCCTATCTACATACCCCAATATTGCCGCAGCTTGCCTTGATAAATCAATGATTCTGTCTTTCATAAAAGGTCCGCGATCATTCACTCTAACAACGATTGAAGACCCATTTTTCAAATTAGTAACACGAGCATAGCTAGGTAAAGGCATTGTAGGATGAGCAGCAGTCAAAAGATTCATGTCATAAATTTCACCGTTGGCAGTTAAACGTCCATGAAAATCTGAACCATACCATGATGCTTCGCCAACACGTTTATAAGTTGGATCACTTTGAGGATAATACCACTTTCCTTTTATTTGATAAGGTTTACCAACAATCGCTCGTCCACGCTTTTTTTCTTCCGATTGATTCTTCTTATTAGATACTTGTTGAGGTAGTACAGAAGTGTTTACGTTAATTGGTTTATTATGATAGGAATCTTTTATTGAAAAATTCATAGTTTGGCTTGCGCAACAAGATACCAGTGACTGAGAAATGACGATCATAGAAAACAATTGAAGTGTTGGTTTAATCATAAAAGTAATTTTCTTTTTTCTATTTGAAGGCATCTATTCAGTCCACTTATTTCTGTTAAGTACTACTTGTAAAAACCACGTCACGCTTTTTGTACGCAACGGAAGAATTTACGTTTTTAAATGATTCCCCTCGCGCATATACCACTCTTGAATTGGCCCCTTCTATCAAGAAATTAACGTATTGTTAACCTTTTTATGGTTTTCATACAAAATAAATGTACTATAGTAGATGTTAAAAAGATTAAAATTTAAACAAATCAACATCTTATAGAAAATTCATTTCATAATATAAGTGTGAATAAGTGGTGATTTTAGCAACTGTTTTGCGAATCATGTAATGCAGTGGGTATTAAAAACCACCTATGGATTGAGAAAATTAGAAACCGCATGTGCTGCCAACGCAGGTACAACCCTATCCGTAAGTTTGTTGAAAATGGAGACAGCATAGCACCGCTCTATTCCAAAAACAGCTGATAGAAAATGACAGACTATAGAATCGATAAAAACTTCAAAAAGAATCAAAACAAAAAAGATTCTTAAATTTTTTATAGCCTATTGATATTACTTAAATTTGGTGAGCGCGCAGGGATTCGAACCCTGGACCTACTGATTAAAAGTCAGTTGCTCTACCAGCTGAGCTACGCGCTCTCACACAAGCTATCTAGTTTGCAGAAAGTGAAGGGAACATACGGTTGACTTTCCATTTGGTCAACACCTTTTGGAAAAAATATTATTATTTTCTTCAGTTATCAATAATTTTCCGTTTTCGCCCCTTTACTTCATCATTGTATAAGTACTCTTTAATCTTCTTTTTGAAGTTTCAATAAAGGAAAAATTTCACTGCAAAATATTGCATAGATTCGAAGCGTTAAAATTATGAGCAATACCCCCTTCCCCTCACATGGGTTGTTGAGCATAATGGGTAGAGAAGAAAAAATACCTTTTATTATAATATTATTTTTATATCTTTATATTTTAGTGTTTAATTTTCAAATATGAATACAGCTTTATAAGATAATATATTGATTTATAATAATTTATTATTTTTCACTTGAGTGAGAAGTCTCAAATACTGTAAGCTTATCTCATTTCAAATCTTTTTTATATTGAAACAATAAAAAGCATTTTCTTGACCAATATAAGTGAGAGAATAAAACTATAAAAAAGAAATGAAAATACCTTTTATGCCTCCTTTCAATAATCAAAATTTATCGTAACATTAGGGTTCATGAAAATAGTATATAGCAGTTGACACGTTAGACCTGAAAATGGAACAATGAGCAACAATGGCATTTTGAGAGTATAATTTTATTTATGCATAATGAATATATAACGAAAGCCAATTTATCCTATAGAATAAAGTAGATATGAAGCAAAATTTAGTCTCATTGAAAATATCCCGAATGACTATAAATTGTGCTCACTATTAGAGCTGTAGATAATTTTACTAAGAATAAAAAAGCAGAAATAATATGCAGTATGTAAAATGATTTTAAATACCCATAGAGAGTTCTAAATATATAGAATGCCTTCTATTTAACTTTTTTATATCAGAAATTACAAAACATGTAGATATATTTTTAGAAGAAAAGGATAATACTGGTCATAAAATTTGGTGTTATATAATTCAGTCAGAACTATAAAGTATTTTATACATTATTTAATATTAATGTAGCTATATAGCTATATAAATAATAATTTAAATATATCTATAAATAAAAATATTGCTTTATTAAACGATAAGATCAAAAACAAAGAAAATAATTTTGATTTGGCGATAAAAATTGTAAAAGTGTTATATATACATGTATTTTTACTTTACTAATTTTTATTATTTTGATTGGAATATTGAATGCTAACATGTAAACAGTATGAGCTACTCTTGTTTATTCATAACCATATAAAAGAAACTGGTGTTCCTCCTTCTTTTGAAGAAATGAAAAATGCATTAGAGCTTTCTTCAAAGTCTGGTATTCATAAGCTCATTATAGCCTTAGAACAAAGAGGTTTTATACGTCGTTTGCCCAATCGTGCTCGTGCTGTGGAGGTGATTCGACTTCCTGAGAAAATAACATTTAACCTTTCTTTAGCACGTAAAATTTCTCCCAGTATAATAGAAAGAAATAAAAGGGAAATATCAAAAAGCTTGAGTCCCTTTGATGAAGAAGAAAAAAAAAATATCACCATTCCTATTATGGGACGTATTTCTGCAAGCGTACCCGCCTCTGCTATACTGCAACAAATAAACAGCCTTTCTCTTCCACTCGATATGGTTAATACAGGTGAGCACTACGCATTAGAAGTTAAAGATGATTCTATGATGGAGGCTGGTATCTTTGATAAAGATACGATCATTGTAAAACGTCAAAATACAGCAATAACAGGTGAAATTATTGTTGCGTTTATTGATAAAAAAGAAGCCACATTAAAACGTTATCGACGCAAAGGAGCTTCTATTGCATTAGAAGCCGCAAATCCTCATTATGAAGTACGGACATACGAATCCGAGCGTATAGAAATACAAGGAAAACTTACCGGACTTATTCGCAAATATTAAAAAATAAACCTTATAGTACGCGATAGATATCGCAATAAGAAGCTGTTGAGTATTTTTTTTTATTGTGCCACACGCAATTGACTTCTTCTCCACAGCCAAAGGATGCCCCCAATTCGGTTTATAAACAATCCAGATCCTTATCGAGCAGGTTTCACTTTCCCTTCCCTCCATGTTCTTCACTTAATGCAAGGCTTGACAAGTAAGTTTTAAAATATTCACCACGTACTTTGAAAAGAACTTAAATGCTTTGAAGGAAGCTGTCTTATATCATCATCCTCAATAACGGAATTTTACGATATAATAAGACAAAATTGTATGCATGCATAAAAACACATAAAATTTTGTAGAAAAAAATCAAATAACTTTGTAACAGATTGTATTGCATAGGTATAAAAATAAAGAACATTATTTTTAAATTAATAAAAGCGTAACTCAATCATTCATAGTAATTGTAGGATCATCATGGTAGCACCTCGTATTAGTTTTGTCTCCCTCGGATGCCCAAAAGCACTCGTAGATTCTGAGCGAATTATTACACGCCTTCGCTCTGAAGGGTATGAGATTTCACGTCAACATCAAGGAGCTGATGTCGTTATTGTGAATACCTGTGGTTTTCTTGACTCGGCAAGGAGAGAATCATTAGCCAATATTGATGAAGCTCTTAAAAAAAATGGAAAAGTTATTGTAACAGGGTGTCTTGGTGCTGATCCTGATGCTATTCGCCAAACATATCCTAATGTATTGGCTATTACAAAACCGCAAGCTTATGAAAGCGTTATAGAAGCTGTTCATACAGCAATTCCTCCTGTTCATGATCCTTTTCTTGATTTAGTTCCTCCCCAAGGTATTCGTTTAACACCTCGCCATTACGCCTACTTAAAGATTTCTGAAGGATGCTCTAATCGGTGTAGTTTTTGTATCATCCCTACTTTGCGTGGTGATCTCACTTCACGTCCCATCAGCGATGTTCTTCGTGAAGCTGAAAAACTCGTGCAAGCGGGTGTAAAAGAACTTTTGGTTATTTCACAGGATACGAGTGCTTATGGTGTTGATCTTAAATATCTCGAAAATTCTTGGAAAGATCGTACAATCAAAACTAAATTCTTTGATCTTTGTCGCGAACTAGGCGATATGGGTATTTGGGTACGTATGCATTACGTTTATCCTTATCCCCATGTTGATGAAGTTATCGAACTTATGGCTGCAAAATAAATTCTTCCTTATCTGGATATACCTTTTCAGCATGCATCACCAACTGTTTTGCGTCACATGAAGCGTCCCGCACTTATGGAAAAAACAAACCGTAAAATTGAAAAATGGCGGAAAATATGTCCAGATCTTACTTTGCGATCAACATTTATCGTTGGTTTTCCTGGTGAAACGAATGAAGATTTTAATATACTTCTAGAATGGCTAGAAGAAGCAAAAATTGAACGCGCGGGGTGCTTTAAATATGAAGAAGTAAAAGGAGCTGCCGCAAATGATTTGGGATTAGAAAATATTCCTGAAGAGGTGAAAGAAAACCGCTGGCATCGTTTTATGGCAAAACAACAACAAATTTCTACACATCTTTTAAAGAAAAAAATTGGAAAAAGACTCCGAGTGCTTATCGATGAAAGTCAAGGAAAAGTTGCCAAAGGACGTAGTCAGTACGATGCTCCAGAAATAGATGGTGTTGTCCATATATCATCACGACGCCCACTGCGTGTTGGTGAATTTGTCACCGTTAAAATCGAACAATCGGATGCCTATGACCTTTATGGTATAGCAGTTTAAAAATTTAACTCCTTCCCTGTCCTCAATGATGAAGATTTCTATCAGCATTGGTTTATAAAAAAGCGATTTTTCATAACAAGAACCGATCATGTAACTCACTTCATGAGAATTTACGAGCAATCCTTACTCTGAGTGTTTGCTATACACTCCCAAAATACCAAGCAGTTATATATTCTCTTAATTTAATGCCTTAAATGACGGTGACGGCGGCGCAACAGAATAAAATAAAATCCACAAGGTACACCATTTTTAATTAACAAAAGAGCAAATCGACAATCGTACTATTTTCCTATTTTTGATATTGCGACAGTCATTGGTTAGTGAAAGGAAACTTTTTTCAAGAGTGTTTTATGCACACAAGAATTTCCTTTGTGATATGCAAACGGATATTTTTTATGGAAGCAATATAAGAGAATTTGAAACAAAACAATCTGACGATATTTAAATGAAAAAAATAAATTATCATTATAAATAAGTATCTTATCTTAAACTCTTTAAACTTATTTTTAAAATATCTAATTTTTATTAACACGTTTTAAAATCAAAGAATTTCTTATCAAGCAAATGACTTGGGCGTACATTTGTTAAAGCGCGAATCATCGTATCTTTACGTCCTGGCATTTGTCTTTCTATATTTTTCAGCATTTCTTTCATTGCATTACGTTGTAATCCATCTTGACTACCGCAAAGATTACAAGGAATAATTGGAAATTGCATTTCTTGAGAAAATTTTTCCATATCTTCCTCAGCAGCATAAACAAGAGGACGTAATACAAAAAGATCTCCTTCATCATTTTTAAGTTTTCCAGGCATGGCAGCTAATCGGCCACCGTGAAACAAATTCATAAAAAATGTTTCTAAAACATCATCACGATGATGACCTAAAACTAATGCAGAACATCCCTCTTCACGTGCAATACGATAGAGATTACCACGTCGTAATCGAGAACAAAGTGAACAATATGTCTGCGACTCTGCCAATTTATCTGTAACAATGGAATAAGTATCCTGATATTCAATACGATATGGAATTTTATAAGAACTTAAAAAGTCTGGAAGAATATGCTTAGGAAATCCTGGGTGCCCTTGATCAAGATTACAGGCTAGAATTTCAACGGATAAAAGACCTCGCCACTTTAAGTCTAAAAGAAGCGCTAATAAACCATAAGAGTCTTTTCCACCCGATAAAGCAACAAGCCATTTTTTCCCTGTAGAGAGCATAGAAAAATCATCCAAAGCTTGTCGCATATGACGTAAAAGTCGTTTGCGCAATTTATTAAATTCTACGCTTGAAGGAGCAACACGAAACATTGGATGACAATTATCTGCTTCGCTTATTAAAGGATCATCTCTCCCTTTGTTTTCTTCTATTGCCTGATATTCAACTGAAACATCATTCATAATACCATATCCTGCACAATAAACGGCTCGTTTTGCAAAGATAAAAACAAATATTAAAGCAAGCTTACATTTATGTTTTTTGAATTTATAAATTAGATACACAAAAAAGAAATGGAACTATACAAATTTATGACTATAAAACATAGCAATAAACTTAATATAGAACCATTTACAAAAAGAACTTATTAACTTCAAATATTGTAAGAATAACATAATATTTTGAAGTTATCATAATAGAAGAGAGAAACAATTTCTCTTACAGAAAAATTATCGAGAATAAAATTCAACAACCAGATTAGGTTCCATTTGCACAGCATAAGGAACATCTGCAAAAGCAGGAATACGTGTAAAGGTTGCTTTCATCTGTTTATGATCTGCTTCAATATAATCAGGGACATCACGTTCTGCCAATTGCACTGATTCTAACACTAAAACAAGTTGTTTCGATTTTTCCCGAACCTCAATAACATCACCGGGTTTACAACGATAAGATTGAATGTTTGTGCGCCGCCCATTGACATTAACATGACCGTGATTGATAAATTGGCGAGAAGCAAAAATCGTAGGTACGAATTTTGCACGATAAACAACAGCATCCAAACGTGATTCTAACAGACCGATAAGATTTTCACCAGTATCTCCCCGTCGACGAGCAGCTTCTTCATAGGTTTTATGAAATTGTTTTTCTGAAATATCTCCATAAAACCCTTTCAATTTCTGTTTAGCGCGCAACTGCACCCCATAGTCAGAAAGTTTTCCTTTACGACGCTGTCCATGCTGACCTGGACCATAATCACGACGATTGACAGGAGATTTTGGACGCCCCCAAATATTTTCTCCCATACGACGGTCAATTTTATACTTTGTTGTTTCGCGTTTACTCATCGCATTTCCTTATAAAATAAAACACGAGATCTTAAGACCCCAAGGAAACGCGCCCTCCTCTGCCTTTAAATACTAAAGACTGACAGAATACCTTAACATATCAATATGCAAAGTTATCCACGGGACACGTCAATTAATGCTATTTTCTTGAAAAAATAGCTAGATCATCATTATTGGTCTCGTAACCCAAAGTCAACTCCTTTCATGAGTTTTAAGCCAAATCCTTTAAACAAATTCTCCGTTAAAGAAGTGATATTTTTTGATGTCAACAACGCAAAATCTTGATATTTCTTTATATATTGATGGTGTATCTTTCCCGACAATGGTAATAAAGATCTGGTATGTTTGGCGATCGCTTTCGCCGGATCAATCCACTCAACGGACCATAAAGCATGTTCACGAAAGAAATTAATCAAAAAAGGATAATGTGTGCAGGCTAAAACAATAACATCCGTATATTGTCCATTTTTTTCCACAAAACATGGCAAGATTTCTTTTCTTAACTCTTCTGAATCGATAGATTTTCCCCGTAAATAATCTTCAGCAAGTCCAGCCAGCTTTTTACTTCCCACAAGCTGAACATGACACTGTCCAGCAAAAGAGTTAATTAATTCATTTGTATAAGCACGTTTAACTGTTCCAGGAGTCGCTAATACGGAAATAAAACCAGATTTTGTTTGTTCAGCAGCTGATTTAATTGCAGGAACCGTTCCTACAAAAGGGACATGAGGAAAATTCTGTCGTAAATCTGCTATCATCAGTGTAGAAACAGTGTTGCAAGCAATCACACATAAAGCTGGATTGTAACGTGTTAAAAGATTTGTAAAAATCTTCAAAATACGCTCTTTCAAAATATTTTCTTTCCAATTTCCATAAGGAAATCCTGCATCATCAGCAACATAGATAAATTGCATGTCGGGGATAAGAATACGCGCTTCCCTGAACACTGTTAAACCACCAATACCGCTATCAAAAAAAAGAACAGGTCGTTCATCCATTAGTTTTCACACTTATTTTTAATTTTTTTACGATCACGCTCTTCCGGTGCTCTACTCCCCCGTGGATATTGTGGCGAAAAATGATCCAAAGAAGATATAATGCCTCGCAATAAACGAACCTCAGGTTCACTAAAGTTAGCGCGCGTAAAAACAGAGCGCAAATTTGCAAGCATTACTTCTTTACGTTCTGGTGGTCTAAAATACCCACGGATATTCAAAGCCTCTTCTAACTGAGATAAAAAACCATGGAATATTGTTTTATTTGCAGGTTCCATCTCTGCTGCACGAAATGCCGTATCGCTGACATTCTCTAAACCAGCTTTCATCCATTCGTAAGACATTAAAAGAACCGCTTGCGCAATATTAAGTGACGCAAAAGCAGGATTAACTGGAAAAGTAATAATTTCATCAACAAGGCTGATTTCATCATTTTCTAGTCCCCATCTCTCTCTTCCAAAGACAATCCCAGTCTTATGTCCGATACTTTCACGCTGACGTAATACGCTTGCTGCTTCGACAGCACTTTTTACAGTTTTAAATCCACATCTTTCACGTGCTGTTGTGGCAAAAACATAGTGTAAATCTGCAATTGAATCACGCAATGTGTTAAAAATCACAGCATTGTTAATGACATGATCAGCTTTACTCGCAGCAGCTCTAGCTTTTTCATTTGGAAACATCTCTCGAGGATTGACTAATCGAAGCTTAGAAAGCCCAAAATTTGCCATTGCCCTTGCGACCATACCAATGTTTTCAGGAAGCTGCGGTTCAACTAAAATAATAATGGGACCATTTGTTAAATTTTCACGATTCCTATTCGTTCCTGCCATCAATTTTACCTAGTTTCACTTAAACTATCTCCCTCTCCACTATTTTTACGAAACCTTTTTCACAATACTCTAATGCTGTTTAATAATAACTTATAGATAATCTATCTTTTCATTCAAAGATAATAGTTTCTAAACCTAATAATAAATTTTAAAAGCCATTAAAGTGAACGATGGAATTTATAACAATTTATATAAGATATCGTAGCGTTTTTTACATCAATTTTATCTTTTTTAATAGGGAACAGCCCCTATAAATCATAATCTCAGTTGAATTATGAAATCATAAATCCTAAAAAAGGGATATGCACTTTATTCCCAAACTTTTTCCTGCAAAGCTTATCCGTCGTTATAAACGTTTCCTTGCGGATGTTCAACAAGATGATCAGCATGTCCTCACCGTGTCTGTACCTAATACAGGATCAATGCTTGGATTAACAGCTTTCAACACCAATATTTGGCTTTCTTATCATAACAACATCAAACGAAAATATGCCTATCAATTAGAAATTATTGAAGCCGATAATACTTTGGTTGGTATTAATACTTCTTTACCCAATAAACTTGCGTTAGAAGCAATTCAAAACGGATTACTACCAGAATTAAATGGATATAAAACAATTTTAAAAGAACAACGCTATGGGGCACAATCACGAATTGACTTTCTTTTACGTGATGACATTCTTCCTGATTGTTACCTAGAAGTCAAAAATGTTCATTTTATTCGTCAGAAAGGATTAGCAGAATTTCCTGATAGCGAAACAAAACGTGGTGCACGTCACCTTGATGAGCTCATAGGAGTTGTACAACAAGGAAAACGAGCTGCTATGCTTTATATTATTCAACGAGAAGATTGCTCAGCTTTTACAATTTGTCATGATCTTGATCCACTCTATGGACGTAAGTTTGATTTAGCATTAAAATCAGGAGTAGAATGTTATGCTGTAAAGTGTCATGTAAGTGTAGAAGGCATTTTTCCGATTCAGAGAGTAAAAATAGAAAATAGAAGAAACAATGACTGAGTATATCGAATATAATAAAATCCCTTTAAAATTTAATGGAAAAATCCGCATTTTCGATGATTATGCTTTTGCTAAAATGCGTGAAGTTGGTCGTATTGCTGCAGAATGCCTTGATGCGCTTACAGATATTATTAAGCCGGGCGTTACTACGCAAGAAATAGATGATTTTGTATTTATTTTTGGAGCTAAGCGAGGAGCACTTCCTGCTGATCTAAATTATCATGGATACAGCCATTCATGCTGTACATCTATCAATCACGTTGTCTGCCATGGCATTCCCAATAAAAGACCTTTGCAAGAAGGTGATATTGTAAATGTTGATGTAACCTTTATCCTTGATGGTTGGCATGGGGATTCAAGCCGAATGTATCCTGTTGGAAAAATTAGGCGTGCCGCAGAACGCTTGCTAAAAATAACCTATGAAAGTCTTATGCAAGGAATCGCTGTCGTTAAGCCTGGAGCAACGACAGGTGATATTGGGGCAGCCATTCAACAGTATGCAGAATCTGAACGCTGTTCAATTGTGAGAGATTTTTGCGGACATGGTATCGGCCAGCTTTTTCATGATGCTCCCAATATTCTCCATTATGGAAATCCTGGAGAAGGAGTTGAATTAAAACAAGGTATGATGTTTACAATTGAGCCTATGATTAACCTTGGTAAACCACAAGTTAAGATTTTATCTGACGGTTGGACTGCTGTTACCCGTGACCGCTCTCTGACAGCACAATATGAACATACAATTGGTGTTACAAATGAAGGGTATGAAATATTTACACAATCTCCTAAAAATATTTTTTATATTCCAAATTCCCATACCTAACGCAATGTAGAGATGTTATGGCTAAAAAATTAAAACAAAAGGAAGATACTCAAAGTAATCACTTTGCATTAACATCGAGTTCTCCACTCACCCCAGTATCAGAAAGAAAAAGTGAAGAGCCTCAGAAAAACGCACAGCTTCATAAACATTATCAAGGCCATCGTGAACGTCTTCGGAAGCGCTATTTAAAGTCAAAAGGAAATGCAATTGAAGATTATGAATATCTTGAATTATTGCTTTTTCGCACAATACCCCGTGCAAACACAAAACCCATAGCTAAAAATTTGATAGCGCGTTTTGGTTCATTAGCTGATGTGTTGGGAGCGGATATTCACCGACTTCAAGAAATTCCAGGATGTGGTCCCGCCACTGCAGTTGATTTAAAAATTATTTCAGATGTTGCTGGACGTCTTGCTCGTGCGCAATTGTTTAAGCGCGATATTTTTTCATCATGGGATAAAGTGTTAGCGTATTGTAAAGCTGTTATGGCTCACGAAACACGTGAACAGTTTCGTATTTTGTTTCTTGATAAGAAAAACGGCTTACTTGCTGATGAGGTGCAACAAACTGGAACCATTGATCATACCCCTGTTTATCCTCGTGAAGTTATTTCTCGAGCTTTAGAGTTATCCGCATCAGGACTTATCTTAGTCCACAATCACCCTTCTGGCGATTCCACCCCCTCTAATGCAGATATAACAATGACATATAGATTAAAAGATGCAGCAAATGCATTAGGCATTATTATCCATGACCATCTTATTATTGCACGAAATAACCATACGAGTTTTAAAGCGTTAAAACTTATATAAATCTTATGGGATAAAAAAGACTTCATTCAACTATGAATAACGAATCAATTTTCTAAATCAATATCTAATATAGCCATTGAGAAATTATAGGAGAGCTCATCTTCATCTTCATCTCGATAGATAATGCCTAAAAACTCATCTCCCATATAAACCTCACAAGAATCACTCTTTTTAGGACGTGCTCTGACTTGCAATGCTGAGTTTTGGAATATATTTCTAAAATAATTATCAAGTTTTTTTATTTCATCAGCATTCACTATGCTCTCCTGTTTTTTTGAAACGATTAAAATAATTGCGTGTCGTGCAAATAAGACACTCTTATGATTCTGTAAAGTCAGTAAAAAAGCATAATCTGAATATTTACTTAATATTACATATATTCACAACGTTCTTTATACATTCATAAAGAACGTTTACAAAAGGAGTCTATCATTATTAAATATACCCGTATAGATTAAAAAATGGCAAAAAAAAACTGTATATTTTTAATAATTTTACTTTATCTCCAATTTTAGCATCTGTATTTAAAATGCATATTCGTAAGAATAAATTGATCAATAATTTATAATTTTGTTTATTTTATAAAAAATACAAATAAAAATATTTTTTTATTTAAAACTACATTTTTTAGCAAAAAATATTTATTACATCATTCGAAAATAATTCTTTTTAATAACCTTTAAAGTATAATTATCTAATCTTAGAAGAATTACCTCTCTGGAAAATATACAAAATAAGCTAATAAGAGTTTATTTTTCTTTTCATTTTTTATAAAAACTTACGTCATAACAGAAAGATTTTTTAATAAGCTTTTTTCAATTTATACGAAATAAAAATATTGGGTATTTCTGTAAATTCTAAAAGCTATGAAGAGTTCTTATTTTATAGGATAACGAGAAAGAAAATCGATAACGCCTTTTTTATAAACTTTATCGCCTACAGCAAGCATATGATCTCGATCAGGAATTGATAAAGCTTCACCACAAGGCAACAAGGCTGCCAATGGCTCTGCATCACCGCCAATTTCATCTAATGAACCAACGGCAACAAGTGCTGGTTGTTTGATTTTGTAAACTTCAGACGCCGTTAACTCCTGTTTTGATGTAATGATACAAGCAGCAAGAGCACGCCTATCGCTTTTCGTTTGATCTGCAAATTTACGGAACATTAAACCGCGCGTATTGGTAATAGTGGAAATATCTTCTGCTAAAAGGGCCTCAGCAACGGGCTCCCAATTTCCTGCTCCCGTCACCATACCAATACCTAAACCACCAAAAATAACACTGTGTACATATGTTGGATGCAAAAGAGCCATGAAAGCACTAATACGAGCCCCCATAGAATATCCCATAACATGGGCTTTAGATAACTCTAAATGCTGCAGTAACTTTACTGCGTCGCCAGCCATAGCTTGAGGTGTATAAAAGATAGGATCATAACTTTTAACTGAATGTCCGTGACCGCGATTATCAAGAGCAATAACACGATATCCTGCTTCCGTGAGAATACGAAACCAACCTGTTGCATACCAATTCACCCGTGCAGAAGATCCAAAACCATGGATCAACAAAACAGGAGCGCCTTGTCCTTCTTCTCGATAAGCAAATCGCAAACCATTATATTCAAAAAAACGAATATCTTCAGCGGTCATTTTTTATTGCACTTTCCACAAAGTACAGGATGAATAACACGTTGTCCTTTTTGTATCTGTTTTTCAGAAACTTCACCAGCATTAATTTCAAGTGCAAAAGCTGCAGGAACTTCTGATGAAATGGTATTTGTTGAAAATGGAGAAGTATTTTCAATAATCGATACAATAATTCCCTCAGAGTTTAAGAAAATCATATCTAAAGGTAAAGGCGTATTTGCCATCCACATAAAAATTTTCTGCTCATCTCCCGATGGATAACTTTTTAGCTGCTTAAAGAGCATTGCACGATCGCGTGGAAAATCAGTTCGATACATTAAACCAGCTGCTGCTTGAGATGGCGTAAAAGCAATCTCTACCTTATAAAAAACCGGACCTTGCTTTGTATGTATTTCTAAAGGAATCGGATGCACAGGAATCTCTATGGGCTCCTTTGCTACAACAACACGCATATCTAACATAAAAAGCATCACCAATAAAACAATATACTCCTTTTTAAAAGGCTTTAACATTCTTGTCTCCACCAGAGAAAAATTTTAAATTTTGTTTATAAAATAAAAAGTACCAGAGTTTAAAAGTCAAAAAACAAGAGAATTGCTTCCTTGTTATTTTCTAGTTTCTTTCAACGTAATATGCACAATTTTCTTCATTTGGTTTATGGATTCACGAGAGCTATATTTTCTTTAAAAATCTACTTCTATAGCAATTTATGAAACAATCACCTTTAAAAATATAGAAAACACACTGATTTCACTCGTGAAATTTAATGCGTAGCTAAAGGAATGCCTATATCCGGATAAATCTCTGCTGTCATTAAACCTTTTTCTCCTTTACCAAAACGTACAAGAACAACTTGACCCGAACGAAGCTCTGCTAAACCAAAACGGCGCAATGTTTCCATATGAATAAAAATATCTTCCGTTCCTTGCCCACGGCTAAGAAAACCGTATCCTTTGTCACGATTAAACCATTTAACAATTGCTCGTTCTAGTCCACTTTCTGGAGTAACAACAACATGGGTACGGGCTGGAACTTCTGATGGATGGATTGCTGAAGAACAATCTATGGATTTCACCTGAACGCACTTTAATCCTCGTTCAGTTTTTTCCACAGCACAAATGACTTTAGCTCCCTCCAAAGCTGTTTGAAAACCATCCCTTCGCATTACTGTAACATGCAATAATATATCGGGGAAATGAGGTAAATCAGGTACAATAAATCCATACCCCTTACTACCATCAAACCACTTAATGACACCACTGATTTCGATAATCTCCCCACAAGCACCTATACTATCCTCAGATGGGGAACAATCCTTTAATGCATCCTTACTCGTCATAATAACGTGATCCTGTAGCTTATAAATTGTACGATATTGATTCTCTAGGTTTAAGTAAACATTGCTCTTGTATCAACACGCAAGCCCCAAGATAAGATTTCCCCACATTGTCGTATCTTCTATGTTAATGTCAGAGAATATCAACGTGAATATTTATAAAACTATTTGATTGTACACTTTACATACCTTACAAGAAGTGCCCTACAAAAGAGATCATATAAAAGTTTTTTTACATAATGATATTTTGATTAATGTGTAACTTGCATGATGAAGAAGTTCAATATAAGGTGAAAAAACGACAATTCAATTAAGGAAAATGCGCAATGCAATTGAAGAAAATCCTTACGATAATCGCAGCATTTATGGCATTTACAGCAAATGTTTATGCGAGTGAACCTATTAAGATTGGTGTTTATCTTCCATTAAGTGGTCAAAATGCATTTGGAGGTCAGCTTGAAATTAGAGGTATAGAATTAGCCCATAAAAAAGTTCCAGAAATTTTAGGACGTAAAGTAGAACTTGTTATTATTGATAATAAGTCTGATAAAGTAGAAGCGGCTAATGCTGTTATGCGTTTAACAGCAAGTGAAAAAGTGAGTGGAATCATTGGTAGCTATGGTTCTTCGCTCTCGTTAGCAGGTGGTGAAATATCTGAAAAGGCAAAGACTCCAACCATTGCAACGTCCTCAACAAGTCCCCTTGTTACACAGGGTAAAAAATATTACTTTCGTGCTTGCTTTATTGATTCCTATCAAGGAGTAGGAATCGCAACTTATGTAAGCCAAACTTTACACGCAAAAAAGGCTGCTATCCTTAAAGATATTTCAAGCGATTATGCTATTGGTCTTGCAAGTTATTTTACGCGTGCTTTCAAAAAATTAGGTGGTGAAGTTATCTCAAATTTAAATTATAATTCTGGAGATCAGGACTTTTCAGCTGTTCTCACGCAAATTATCGCCCAGAAACCTGATATCTTATTCATTCCATCTTACTTTTCTGAAGGTGCTATCATCATGAAACAAGCACGAGAATTAGGGGCTAAATTTCAAATTATGGGTGGAGATGCTATGGATAATCCAGAAACCATTACGATTGCAGGAAAAGCTGCAGAAGGTTTCTTACATACGACACTTCCCTATAGTGAGGATATGCCAAATATGTCAGTAGCTGCGCAAGAATTCACAAAAGAATGGAAAAAAGCTTACCCAGACAAAGAGCCAAATATCAATTCTGTTTTGGGATACACGAGTTATATGATGTTCATGAAGGCTATTGAAAATGCTGGTAGCACTGATCGTGAAAAAATTACTATCGCACTTAGCCAATTAAAAGATTTTCCTACCCCCTTTGGGGATATGTCAATGGATGAAAATCATAATCCTAAAATTCCTATTGGTATCATTAAAATACAGGATGGAAAACGTGTTTATTTAGAAGAAGTTAAACCTGCTTTTTAATTAAAAAGTTGTGCTTATTAAAATGCAAGAATTGGTTGAGGATCTTTTTCTCAACCAAAAACTTAGAAATTTCTTATTGTCCTATGTAAATTAACAAATGTGGAAGGATGAGAGATGAGCACTGAAATGTTCATCCAGTACTTTTTTAATGCACTGGCATTGGGATCTCTTTATGGGCTTATTGCTATTGGCTACACCATGGTCTACGGTATACTGAGACTCATTAATTTTGCTCACGGTGATATCTTTATGCTGGGAGCATATTTTGTTTTCTTTTCCACAATTGGCTTTATGCCTGCTTGGGCAGCTTTTCTTCTTTTGTTCCTTGCTGCTCTTGTTTATTATTCGGTCTTTATAGGCTTTAAAAGGCGTCCTCCAATTTATTGGATTGCTGCTTTTTTAATTCTTGCGCTAGGATTTGTTTATTATTTTAAAATTTCCCCGCAAGACTTTACACCGATTTGGGTTTTAGCTCTTTGTTTTTCCATTTTTATTACAAGTGCTGTGGGTGTTGCTGTTGATCAATTTGCTTATAAACCTCTACGCCATGCTCCGCGTATTTCGGCACTTATCGGTGCAATTGGTGTTTCTTTTTTTATTGAAAATCTTGCTACTGTACTCTTTAGTGGTGTTCCGAAAGGTGTACAACAGCCAGACTTTCTTGTAACACCATTTTTATGGCATCTAGGATCAGGAGCAGATGGTATCATCAGAATTGCTCCCATGTCTCTGATCGTTCCCTTTGTGTCATTAATTCTTATTTTATTACTATTATGGATTATCCATAAAACAAAACCGGGTCTTGCTATGCGCGCAATCTCCCATGATATTGAAACAACACGTTTGATGGGTGTGTCTGTCAATAAAGTTATTGCGTTTACATTTGGAATAGGCTCAGCTCTTGCCGCCATAGCAGGCATTATGTGGTCTTTACGTTATCCTCAAATTCAGCCTTATATGGGTGTTCTTCCTGGTCTCAAAGCATTTATTGCTGCTGTTATCGGAGGTATTGGTTCGATACCAGGAGCAATGTTGGGAGGATTGTTATTAGGGTTTATTGAAATTATGATTATCGCATTTTTCCCCGCGCTATCTGGATATCGAGATGCCTTCGCTTTCATTTTATTGATTCTGATTCTATTGATATTGCCCACAGGATTAATGGGTAAAAGAAATCAGGAGAAAATCTAATGGCAAAGTCAGCGACAACTGTTTTATCGTGTATAAGTGTTTTAGTTCTCATAGGTTTTTTATTTTATGCTGATAGCCATTTTAATGACTATACGCTTCGTATCATCAATCTGATTGCTATTAATGCGATATTGGCAATTTCGCTTAATTTGATTTACGGTTTCACAGGTATGTTTTCTCTTGGACATGCTGGATTTATGGCTATTGGTGCTTATGTTTGCGCAATTTTACTTCTTTCCCCTGAACAAAAAGAAATGATGTGGATTCTTGAGCCTATTGCTGAACCATTATATCATTTGCAGTTACCTTTTTTTATCGCTGTCGTCGTAAGTGGTTTGTGTGCTGCTGTTGTAGGTTTATTAATTGCTTTACCAATATTGCGTCTTGGTGGCGATTATCTTGGAATTGCAACATTAGGTTTTGCGGAAATTATTCGCATTGTCATTACGAACGCAACATCGCTCACAAATGGCTCTTTGGGAATCAAAGGAATACCTCAAAATGCAACATTATGGTGGAACTATGGTTGGCTAGCATTTACAGTTCTCTTTATTGTCCTCTTACTGCAAAGTAATACTGGTAACGTATTACGTGCTATTCGTGATGATGAAATAGCTGCGAAAACTATGGGAATTAATGCTTTTTTCTACCGTAGTTTTTCCTTTACTGTTGGAGCATTTTTTGCAGGTATAGGTGGCGCATTAATGGCGGCTCTTATTTCAACCATTGATCCAAAAATGTTTAATTTTCTTCTGACTTTTAATATTTTAATGATTGTTGTTGCTGGTGGTCTCGGTTCAATTACAGGGAGCATTATTGGCAGCATTATTATTACAGTCATGCTTGAATGGCTTCGTATTATTGAAAGTCCATTTGACTTAGGTTTTATACATATTCCAGAAACCCCAGGGCTTCGTATGGTTGTTTTTTCTCTTTTATTGCTGGTAATTATCTTGTTTTGGAGAAAAGGGTTAATGGGACAACGAGAATTTTCATGGAATGGAATTTATAGCTTTTTGACACGCAAAAAGCTTTCTAATACTGAGGGAAAGCTATGAACGACAATATCCTTTCACTCAATAATATTGTAATGCGTTTTGGCGGATTAGTTGCTGTAAATAATGTTAATATGGCAATTAAACGAGGAAGTATTACTGGATTAATTGGTCCCAATGGTGCTGGAAAAACAACAGTTTTCAATATGATTTCTGGATTTTATGCTCCTACAAGCGGCATCATTCTTTTTGATGAGAAAAAAATTTCTGGAGCGTCTCCTTATATTATCTGTAGAAGCCATATTGCCAGAACATTTCAAAATATTCGTCTTTTCTCAGGGTTAACGGTTTTGCAGAATGTTATGGTAGGAGCGCATGTTCGACAAAAATATCCTTGGTTTTCTTCAGCTCTCTTTTTTTCAAAAGCAATAAAAGAAAAGAAGGAAGTTTATAAAAATTCCTTGGAGCTCCTTGAACAGCTACAACTTGATCATCTTGCCAATCAATCGGCAACAGCTTTACCTTATGGTGTGCAACGACGTCTAGAAATTGCACGTGCGTTAGCCACAAAGCCCAAATTGCTTCTTCTTGATGAACCTGTTGCTGGCATGAATCCACAAGAAAGTGAAGATCTTAGAAAATTCATAGCAAAAGTGCAAAAAGACTTTGATCTTACAATTCTTCTTATTGAGCACGATATGAAAGTGGTTATGGGGCTTTGCCAACATATTTTGGTTATGGAATATGGCTGTTGCATTGCCAGTGGTACACCAGATGAAATTCGTAATAACCCTAAAGTTATTGAAGCTTATCTTGGCGGAGATGTTTATGGATATTCTTAAAATAAAAAATCTTTACGTTCATTATGGCGCCATTAAAGCTGTCCAAAATCTTTCTATGTCCATAAAGCGGGGCAGTATTGTCACTTTAATTGGAGCCAATGGTGCAGGAAAAAGCAGTATTGTACGTTCTATTACAGGGCTTAATCGCTCTGTTTATGGAGAAATTACCTATAATGGCAAATCTATTATTAAAAAATCACCAGAAGAGATTTTGCGATTAGGGATTGCTCTAAGCCCTGAAGGACGACGTATCATGCCCCATCTCACTGTTTTAGAGAATCTTCATCTAGGCGCTTATATTCGTCACGATAAGCAGGGAATTTCCCGTGATATTGAATGGATATTTGACCTTTTTCCGCGCCTACGTGAAAGAGCAAAACAGTTGGGAGGAACAATGTCAGGTGGTGAACAACAGATGGTTGCTGTGGGCCGTGCACTCATGAGCAATCCTGATATGGTCATATTAGATGAACCCTCGTTGGGGTTAGCACCACTTCTCGTTCGAGAAATTTTTTCGATTATTCGAAAAATTAATGATATGGGGAAAACTGTTCTTCTTATTGAACAAAATGCATTTGCTGCACTTTCCATAGCTGACTATGCTTATATTTTAGAGGTAGGACATATTTTATTTCACGGTGAAGGAAAAACTATGCTCTCTGATTCGCGTGTTAAAGAAGCCTATCTTGGTGGGTAAGACTACGAATTAAGGAAATAGAGCTCATTCCCTCCACCATTTAAAGGAGCATTTCTCATTAAGGATGAGAAATGCTCCTTTGTGAATTTTGACTATTACATCCACCATTTTTCTGCACTGAATATTCCTGCTTCTTGTTCAATAATGTGCGCTATCTGAAAAATGACTTCTTCAGAAAAAGGTTTACCAATCAATTGCAATCCTAGAGGTAAACCATTTGATGACAGACCAGCAGGAACAGAAATTCCTGGTAATCCAGCCATATTAACTGGTACAGTAAAAATATCATTAAGATACATTGCTACAGCATCATTTTTTATTTTTTCATCAGCAATACCAAAAGCAGATGTTGGTGTTGCTGGTGTCAAAATAGCATCAATGCCTGAAGCAAAACATTGATCAAAATCACGTTTTACGAGTGTTCTTACTTTTTGAGCTCTTAAATAACAGGCATCATAATAACCTGATGAAAGAACATAAGTCCCAACCAGAATGCGCCGTTTGACTTCATCACCAAAACCAACAGAACGCGTATTTTCATACATCTCAATGATGTCTTTCCCAGGCATGCGCAAACCAAAACGCACACCATCATAACGCGCTAAATTAGAAGAGGCTTCTGCAGGAGCTATAATGTAATAAGAAGGTAGAGCATATTTTGTATGGGGCAAAGAAATATCTTTAATCTCAGCACCTGCTTCTTTTAACCAATTTATTCCTTTTTGCCAAAGCTCAATAATTTCTGGAGACATTCCATCCACATGATATTCTTTTGGAATACCGATTTTCATTCCTTTGATTGATTGACCAAGATAACTTTCATAATCAGGAACTGGTAAATTGACGGAAGTAGAATCTTTTTCATCAAAAGAGGCCATTGATCTGAGTAAGATAGCACAATCACGAACATCTCTAGCAACAGGTCCAGCTTGATCAAGAGATGAAGCAAACGCGACAACGCCCCATCGCGAACAACGTCCATAAGTTGGCTTTATTCCCACAGTTCCAGTAAAAGCTGCTGGTTGACGTATTGAGCCACCTGTATCGGTTGCAGTTGCACCAGCACAAATTTGTGCAGCAACAGCGGCTGCGGATCCTCCCGAAGAACCACCGGGTACGAGTTTTTCATTTGAGCCTTTTTTTCTCCATGGACTAATAACGGGACCATAATATGATGTTTCGTTGGATGAGCCCATAGCAAACTCATCCATATTAAGTTTTCCTAACATCACAGCACCATCTTGCCATAAATTAGCCGTGACAGTTGATTCATAGTGCGGTTTAAAACCATCAAGGATATTTGAACAGGCTTGAGTATGAACACCATAGGTTGCAAAAAGATCTTTAATCCCCAAGGGAATTCCTTCCAAAAGCCCTCCCTGCCCTTTCGCTAAGCGACTGTCTGATTCAGCAGCCATTTTCATTGCCTGTTCTGCTGTTATTGTTACATAAGCATTCAAAGTTGGATTCGCCAACTCTATTGCTTGTAAATAAGCTTCCGTTAATTCTGTTGCTTTGAGATTTTTCTTTGTTAGAGCATCACGAGCTTGCGCAATTGTGAGAGTTGTTAAATCAGTCATATTGGTTCTCAAATTTCAAAAATATAAAAAGTTACTCAACAATTTTTGAGACAAGAAAAAAATTTTCTTCTGTAACAGGGGCATTGGCTACAATATCTGCTGCTTTATCGCCATCTGTAACACTATCTTCACGCATTCGTAGAGTCATCGGCATCACAGATGTTAATGGCTCAACCCCACTGACATCAACTTCATTCAATTGCTCTACAAAACCTAAAATAGCATTGAATTTTTTTGTCACAGGTTCTATCTCATCATCGTGGAGGGCAATCCTTGCTAAATGTGCTATCCGCTTGACTGTCTCTTGATCAACAGACATACTCTTTACGCCTTTCTGCTTTTTTGTTTATTTATTTGATCTTTATTCTGGCTATACAAGGGTGCACTTGTAAGTGCAAGAATATTAGATAACATGAATAAAGAATATAACTATAGATCTGAAACATTAAAAAACGTATTATACCTTTATGACTGTTATTAATATAGATGAAGTTATAAAACATCTTTTGCCTAGACAAACAATAGCAGGCTTAGATTTAGGGACAAAAACTATCGGAATTGCGATTTCTGATATGGGGCTGACTGTCTCAAATCCGCGTCCTGTACTACAGCGAAAAAAATTTACAGAAGATGCTTACACACTTATTAAAATTTTTGACCGTGAAAATGTAGGCGTTATTATCATTGGCTTACCTCTTAACATGAATGGAAGCAGTGGCTCTCGTGTTCAAGCAACCAGAGCTTTTGTGAGCAATATGAAAGCTTATACAAAAATTCCATTTGTTTTTTGGGACGAACGTTTATCAACAATTGCTGCGGAACGGTCTCTTTTAGAAATGAATGTATCGCGCGCTAAAAGAGCAAGCCGTATTGATTCGGCAGCCGCCGCTTTTATATTGCAAGGTGCTCTCAATAGAATTCAAAACTTTCATCATATGGAAGGATAGAGGACATTGAGCAAATGCCCTGCATTATATCGTGCAATGAGCATCCCGTAAGAAGATCTCCATTGTCCCCCAAGGCGGCTTTCCATATAGGCATTCGCAACATGTTCTATGTCTGTAGAACGTAATGCTGCTGCTGCTGCTGCATAAGCTACTTGTTCAACAAAAAATCTTCCTGCACCTTCATTTGCTGATGCCATATCACCTGCTGACTTAATAATTTCAATTGCTCGGGGTCCCGCTGGTCCAATATCAAGAGCAATTTTTTCCAACAATTTCTGAAACAATCCCGGTGCTTTTTCAGCAATAAGAATAGCATCCTTTACCAATTGATTAGCAGAACTATTTCTCACAATTCGCGCAGGCCCATTATGCAACATTTGTGATAATGGATTATTCTCTATAAAACTTTCAATACCAAGTTGTGCAATAATTTCACCAATAATAGGCACAACCAATTGACTTACATGATAAGCAATAATAGGTGTCATAATGCGGGCAAAAGCTGCTTCAGAACGGTCATTTGCTGCATTGTCAAATGCTCTTGCTAAACGCAAAACCAATGCTTGTGAGGCAGCTATATCTAATGCAATATCTGCAAAAATACGTTCTGTCAGTGGAGGTAAAGGCTGATTGGGCATTTTTTTCCGGAAAAAATCCATACCAAATTGAAGAGCAGCTCGTAAAACACCTGCCGACATGACAGATTGATCGAAACGCATCATCGTCTCGATATCTTTAATAACTTTAAGCCCTTCTCCAGCATTTCCCAAAAGCCAGCCATAACTGCCTTGGAAGTCGACAACCCCCTCTGGTGTTAACAGTTCTCCAGAACGCTGAATTAAATGACGAATCGATATAGATCCATTTAATGCACCATTTTCTTGTATGCGTGGAATAAAAAAACAACTTAAATGACCATCTAAATCTGCACTAACAAGATATCCGTCAGCGGTAGGATTAATAACGTTGGTTTTTACAACATTTAAACGATATAGATCACGTTCCATACTTTCATCGAAAGAAATTTTCTTAACACTTGGAAAATTGAAAGCGTATTTTTCAATATCGTCAAATGCACAAGTTAGAGAAGCAGCCTTTTTATGATGAATAGGCTTTGATGAGGAATCATATTGGCGTGATAAAAGTACATTTTGCCATTTTTTGAAGAGCTCAATATCACTAATTAAAACAGCAATAGCTGCACTCGTTATGATAACTTCATTCAAATGTCCTGTTTCTAAACCAGCAGATAAAGCTAAACGAATCGCACGCGCTTGATAGCGTACTCCATTTTCTGAGCTCGTATTTTCCCAAAGCGAGGTAACCAAACCTGCTTGTCTAGAATATTGTTGAAGAGCTTGATAGGAAGAATGGATCTCTAATCTTTCTGTTGGTTGCCCCCATTCATCATTATAGCATAGTAAAGGCTTATAATGATTCGCTAAGCAAGAAAGTTTCCATGCTTCTCGACTCGCGGCAAAATCCCCTATTTCTTCAAAACTTGCTAACAAAAACTTAGGCAAAGTAGAAGCAATACGAAACATAAGCGTATCGCTAAGAAATGTATTTTTTCGACGAGTATTTTGCGCAGATACAGCACTCATAGGTATATTCCTACATTCAAATCATTCATATCATAGACTATTTGTCTTTTTAGAGTTAAGAAACATTTATCATATTCAAACAAATGCTTGTTTAACCTGTTTAGAGAGAGATAAAGAAGAATGCTATGATGCAAGATAATTTTTTCCCACTTTTCCCTCATCAACATCTTTTAGCTATTAAAGATCTGAGTGTACAAGATCTTAATACATTGCTTGATCGTGCAGAAGCAAATATTATCCTTTCTAACAAAATTGATAAAATAAAATCTACTTTGCATGGACGGACTCAAATTAATCTCTTTTTTGAAGCCTCTACGCGAACACAATCTTCTTTTGAATTAGCGGGTAAAAGGCTAGGTGCACACGTGATGAGTCTTGCGATCGGCAACTCATCTGTAAAAAAGGGAGAAACATTACTTGATACTGCTACAACTCTCAATGCGATGAAGCCAGATATACTGGTTTTTCGCCATAACAGTGCAGGAGCGGCAGCTTTATTAGCGCAAAAAGTTGATTGTTGTGTTATTAATGCAGGTGATGGTGCTCATGAACATCCAACCCAAGCTTTATTAGATGCTCTAACCATTAAAAGGGCAAAAGGTCGTATTGAAGGATTAACTGTTGCGATTTGCGGAGATATCTTACACTCACGTGTTGCCCGTTCCAATATCCTGTGTCTCAATGCTTTGGGTGCTCGTGTTCGTGCTGTTGCTCCCTCAACACTCTTACCCGCAGAAATCGCTCATATGAGTGTTGAGGTTTTTAACACGATGAAAGAAGGTCTTAAAAATGCTGACGTTATCATGATGTTGCGCTTACAGCATGAACGGATGACAGGCTCTTTTATTCCTTCTACGCGTGAATATTTCCATTATTTTGGCTTACATAAAGAAAATTTAGCCTATGCCAAAAATGATTCTATTATTCTGCACCCTGGTCCAATAAACCGTGGTGTAGAGATTGCATCCGATATAGCAGATGGACCACAAAGTATGATTCATACGCAAGTAGAAATGGGAATTGCAGTGCGTATGGCTGTCATGGAGGCTCTATTAGATTCACGCGCAAAGATCAGTGGAGAAAAAAAATGATAAAACCAGTTGTTTTTCAAAATGCTCGTATTATTGATCCTTCGCGCGCAATCGATGAAATTGGTACAGTTATTGTTGAAAATGGACGAATTATAGCCGCTGGAAAAGAAGCTCTGAATCAGGGATTCCCTGAAGAAGCAGAAGTTATTAACGCACAAAACAAAGCAATTCTCCCTGGACTTGTTGATGCGCGCGTTTTTGTTGAAGAATTAGGGAATGAACATTGTGAAACAATTACATCAGCAAGTTACGCGGCCGCAGCAGGTGGTATTACTTCCTTTCTTATGATGCCAAACACGCATCCAGTTATTGATAATGTAGCACTCGTTAAATTTATTACGCATACAGCACAGGAAATCTCATTGGTCAATATTTATCCCGTTGCTTCAATCACACAAGGTTTCAACGGACAAGAAATAACCGAATTTGGTTTGCTCAAAGATGCTGGAGCCGTTGCCTTTAGTGAAGGAAAAAAAACACTTCAAAATTCATCTGTTATGCGGCGTGCAATGACTTATGCACGCGATTTTGATGTTCCATTGATGCATGAAACGCAAGATAAAGATCTTACAGGGCAAGGTGTGATGAATGAAGGACTGCTTGCCAGTTGGCTTGGTCTTTCTGGCATCCCTCGCGAAGCAGAAGTTATCCCACTTGAAAGAGATCTACGTTTAGCAGCATTAACGCAAACACGCTATCATGCCGCTCAAATATCGACAGCACTCTCTGCTGATGCACTTCGTTTAGGTAAAAAACGCAGTGAGAAAATTTCAGCGGGTGTATCTATTAATCATTTATCTTTCAATGAAAATGACATTGGACAATATCGCACTTCTTTTCGCTTAATGCCCCCATTGCGTACAGAAGAAGACCGTGTAGCAATGATTGAAGCAATAAAGGATGGGATTATAGATGTTATTGTCTCTTCTCATGATCCTCAGAGTATCGACACAAAACATTTACCATTTAATGACGCGGCAATTGGCGCTATTGGTATGGAGACCTTATTGAGCGCAGCCTTACGTCTTTATCATAATGAGAGCCTATCTCTTCTACGGATAACGGAACTTTTGTCAACGGCGCCTGCAAAGCTCTTTGGACTCAATGCAGGAACACTCAAAAAAGGGGCTCATGCAGACCTTATTGTGGTTGATCTTGAAGAACCATGGGTTGTTTCGAAAGAGAAGCTCTATTCACGTTCAAAAAATACCCCTTTTGAGAATGCACGTTTTCAAGGACGCGTGATCCAGACTTTTGTGAAAGGGAAAAACGTTTTTAAACTTGATCAACAAACTTAATGAGATTCTTAATGAATGAAGCAGAAATATTTTTTCAGTCCACTCCATGGTTTATTTTCCTCGTATCTTATCTCATTGGCTCGATTCCATTTGGGCTTCTTTTTACGAAATTGTTCAAAATTGGTGATATAAGAACAATCGGTTCCGGCAATATTGGAGCAACAAATGTTTTACGAACAGGAAATAAAAAGCTTGCTGCTCTAACACTTCTTTGTGATATGTTGAAAGGAACTATCGTTGTTTTCGTTATAAAGTTTTTTAGTGATCCGCTAGACAATAGTATCCTTGTTTCTCTAGCAGGCTTTTTTGTTTTCTTAGGACATCTTTTCCCCGTATGGCTTAAATTTAAAGGTGGCAAAGGTGTTGCTACCTATCTAGGAGTCTGCTTAGGAATCTATTGGCCTGCAGCAATTATTTTTATTATTGTATGGAGTGCGATTTTTCTCCTCATGCGTTATTCTTCATTATCTGCGCTTATTGCTGTTACGATCACACCGATATTTGTTTTTTATTTTTCCGCTTCTTATTTCTATTGTATGCTGATTGTGATGAGCGTATTTGTGTTTATAAAACATTCTGCAAATATCGGTAGATTATTAATTGGGGAAGAAAGTAAGATTGGTACGCAACACGGAGATAAATAAAGGAATCCTGCTTACTGATCATCAACGTCTAAGCTGGTTACGGTTATTGCGCAGTGAAAATATTGGAGCTGTTAGTTTTCGCAATCTCATTGATCATTATAAAACAGCAGAAAATGCTCTGGCAGCACTGCCAGAGCTTAGTAGAAAAGGGGGTGGTTCTGTATCTATTAAAATAGCAAGCTTAGAAGATGCAGAAAAAGAAATGCAAGAAGCTGAAAGATTAGGTGTCCGGTTTATCGGTATGGGAGAACCAGATTATCCAGCTTTTCTTAAGGTTACAGAAGCCCCTCCGCCGCTTATTGCTATCAAAGGTAATGTTTCAATTTTTCAAAAAACTTCTATTGGAATTATAGGTTCTCGAAATGCTTCAGCTGCGGGAAAAAAGCTTACAGCTCAATTTGCGCGTTTTCTCGGAGAAGCAGACTTTGTAACAATTTCTGGGCTCGCTCGTGGAATTGATAGCGTTGCGCATCAAGCAAGTTTAAAAACAGGAACTGTTGCAGTCATGGCGGGAGGAATTGATCATATCTATCCTCCTGAAAATAAAAAGTTGCATGAAGATATTATTGCCAACGGTGGAGCCATCATCAGCGAAATGCCCATTTCTTGGAAGCCGCGTGCTATCGATTTTCCAAGAAGAAACCGTATTATTGCAGCTCTATCACTTGGTCTCTTGGTTGTAGAGGCAGCCCTGCGCTCAGGGTCCTTAATTACCGCACGTCAAGCAGCTGAAATGGGACGGCTAATTTTTGCCATTCCCGGTTCTCCACTTGATCCAAGATCTGTTGGTACAAACAATCTTATCAAAGACGGTGCTCTACTCACCACACATCCTTCTGACATTATAGAAACACTTACGCCATTAATTTCACCGCTTCCAAATTCGCAACTCAATTTTTTTGAGGAACCATCCTCCTTACAACTTGAAAAGGAGAATTTTAATTTAGCAGATGAAAAAAACAGCGATCTCTCTTTAGCAGATGATGATGCAGCACGTGCAGCAGTTCTCTCCGCTCTTTCAACAACGCCAATCGACTTAGACACACTCAGTATCCACTCAGGTATTTCACTCCCAACTCTCTACCTCTTGTTGGTAGAACTCGAGCTTGCTGGAAAGCTTATTCGACACTCTGGTGGTTGTGTGTCATTGTCGAATCTTGATCTTCCCCAAGAGCCTCAGCACTATTAATAATGCTTTGCCCTTCTTTGGCAACCATATCCAAAAGCAATGCTAAAAGCGGACTGTGCGCCTGACGCGCCATCTGATTCATTTGCTTTGACATGTCTGTAATATATTGGATAACTTTTAAATGATTTATAAACATAATCCTCTATCCTTGAGCATTTCCCCTCCTACCTCTCAATAGACGTTATCTTAGTATTTCGCCGTATGTTTTTGTAATAACAGTGGAAAATAAATCGTGTAATTCTATATAGGGTGTACTCTAATAATGACAATCATAAGTTGTACAATATTCATGTTTTTTATATGGCTAATATTTTTTTATGTGCTCTTAAGCAATTGGCATTAGCTATTCGCGTAAAAGGCGTTTATAAAAAAATTTTTATTTCAATATTTGGGTAAAATTATGAATATCGTTATCGTTGAATCTCCAGCAAAAGCAAAAACAATTAATAAATATCTTGGATCTCAATACAAAGTTGTCGCATCATTTGGACATGTTCGTGATTTGCCTGCAAAAGATGGTTCTGTTTTACCGGATCAAGATTTTTCTATGAAATGGGATATAGATTCTGCTGCCGCTAAACGTTTAAATGAAATAGCAAAAGCCGTTAAAGAAGCCGATAGCCTTATATTAGCAACAGACCCTGATCGTGAAGGGGAAGCTATTTCATGGCATATTCTGGATGTTCTTCGTCAAAAAAAAGTTTTAAAAGATAAACCTATTAAAAGAGTTGTCTTCAATGCCATCACCAAAAAGTCTGTGCTTGATGCTATGAATAATCCACGTGATATTGATACATCCCTTGTCGATGCTTATCTTGCACGTCGTGCTCTCGATTATCTCGTTGGTTTTACACTTTCACCTGTTTTATGGCGTAAACTCCCTGGTGCGCGTTCAGCAGGACGCGTTCAATCGGTTGCTTTGCGTATTATTTGTGATCGTGAATCAGAAATAGAACATTTTATCAAAGAAGATTATTGGTCCATTACAACACAGTTAAAAACCATCCAAAATGATAGTTTCCAAGCAAGATTGACAATGTTTAATCAAAGAAAAATAGGCAAGCTTGATATTCAATCTCAAGAACAAGCAGACCAAATTCGCTTTATGCTGGAGAAAGCTCAATATCATACACTCAGTGTTGAAGCAAAACCTACAAAGAGAAATCCTTTTCCTCCATTTACAACCTCTACACTACAACAAGCAGCTTCTTCAAAATTAGGATTTTCAGCTTCTCGCACTATGCAAATTGCCCAAAAGCTTTATGAAGGCATTGAAATTAATGGTGAAACGGCAGGGCTTATTACTTATATGCGTACCGATGGTGTGCAGATAGCACCTGAGGCTATTGATTCAGCAAGAAAAGTTATTCATGAAACTTTCGGAAAAGACTATATTCCTGAAAAGCCACGTTTTTATTCAACAAAGGCAAAAAATGCACAGGAAGCACATGAAGCGATCCGCCCAACAGATTTTCAACGCAATCCTAGTCAAGTCCGTAATTTTCTCGATAGCGATCAAGCAAAGCTCTATGATCTGATATGGAAGCGTGCCATTGCCAGCCAAATGCGCTCTGCTGACATTGAACGTACAACCGTTGAAATTGAAGCACAGCAAGGAGAAGAGCGTGCAAATCTACGGGCAACAGGATCTGTTGTTCGTTTTGATGGCTTTATTTCCGTCTACACGGATCAACGAGACGAAGAAAATAATGAAGAAAATGAAACAACACGTTTACCACAAATAAACACTGGTGAAGCACTTACAAAAGAAAAAGTTGAATCTGTACAACATACCACAGAGCCCCCTTCTCGTTATTCTGAAGCTTCATTAATTAAAAAGCTTGAGGAGTTAGGAATTGGTCGTCCTTCAACTTATGCATCCACATTAGCGACATTGTGTGACCGTGGATATATTGTCATTGATAAACGAAAGCTTATTCCCGATGCCAAGGGACGTATTGTTACAGCCTTTCTTGAAAATTTTTTTAATCGCTATGTAGAATATGGTTTCACAGCAGATCTTGAAGAAAAGCTGGATCTTATCTCTGATGGCAAACTTTCTTGGAAAGACGTATTGCGAGATTTTTGGGATGGATTTAATGCATCTATTAGCAATATCCAAGAACTCCGTATAACCAATGTTCTTGATGCTTTAAATGTAACATTAGCACCTCTCGCTTTTCCTGAACGCGAAGATGGAAGTGATGTGCGTTCCTGTCCTCTTTGTAAAAATGGTCAATTATCATTAAAACTTGGGCGTTATGGTGCTTTTGTTGGCTGTTCCAATTATCCCGAATGTAAATACACACACCAACTTGGTACAGATACTGGAGAAGAGAATGAAGCTGTACGCAATGATGAACCTGTTATACTTGGTATTGACCCTGAAACAGGAAAAGAGATCTCTCTTCGTAATGGCCGGTTTGGTCCCTATATTCAACTTGGTGAAAGCAAAGAAGTTAAGCGTGCAGGATTACCAAAAGAATGGCAGGCAGAAAATGTAACCCTTGATAAAGCCTTGTCTTTACTATCCCTTCCCCGTGAAATTGGCATTCATCCTGAAACCGGAAAAACAATCACGGCTACGATTGGACGATATGGTCCCTATCTTAGCCATAATGGAAAATCTGCGCGCCTTCTTCATGCAGATGAAGTTTTTGATATTGGTATCAATCGCGCTGTTACAGTATTAGCAGAACAACAAGAAAACAAAACCAGGCAAAGCAGAACAACACCTGAAGCATTGGCAACATTAGGAGAGCATCCCGAAGGAGGAACCATTACCGTGCGCAACGGGCGTTATGGTCCTTATGTCAATTGGGGTAAAATTAATGCAACATTGCCAAAAGATAAAGATCCCATTAGTGTAACACTTCCAGAGGCACTAGAACTTATATCGGCTAAAGCATCGAGTAAAAAAACAACTTCAAAAAGAGCTTCTTCTAAAACAAAAGCAAAAATAAAAGAGACATAAATTTTGGCTAAAGGTGAAAAAAACATAAAATATCTCTCTTCATTCAAGGGGAAAACTTTTCCCAATAAGGAAGCAATCCTTTCCTTTATAATTGAGAATCCTAACCACTCAAGTAAACGAGAAATCGCTAAAGCTTTTAACTTAAAAGGCGATTCTCGTATCTGGCTTAGAGATATGTTACGTGAGTTAAAGGATCAAAATCTCATATCTAAACACCACAAAAGAGCAATAAACAAAGGAAAATTACCCCCTGTTTCTTTAGTAAAAATTAGCGGACGTGATAAAGATGGAAGTTTTATTGCACAACCTCTTGAATGGGAAGATTCTCCAAAGCCCAATATTGAAATACACTCTTTTCATCACATAACAGGAAGTAATATTGGTGTTGGAGATCATATTCTTGTAAAAGTTTTTCGAAATAAAAATTCTGAAAGCTCAAGCCATCCTTATACGGGACGAATTATTCGTAAAATTGATGTATCTCCCAAAAGCGCATTTGCTATTGTACGAAAATTGGAAAATAATCAATGGCGCCTTGATCCTATAGACCGCAAAACCAATGAACTCATTGTTGAAATGTCTCCAGAAATGAAGATTCAAATTGGTGATCTCGTTGAAGTCGAAATAAAAAAAAATACTGGTTACGGATTAAAGAGCGCAAAAATAAAGAATGTTTTAGGGCACATTAAGAGTGAGAAAACACTCTCAATGATAGCGCTTCTTTCGAAAGGAATTCCTTATATTTTTCCTGAAAGTGTTCTTGAGCAAGCCAAACATATCAAAGCTGCCAATATGGATAATCGTGAAGATTGGCGACAATTACCCTTTATTACAATTGATCCACCAGATGCAAAAGACCATGATGATGCAGTTTATGCAACCAAGGATAAGGATCCAGCAAATAATGATGGTTGGATTATTATTGTAGCCATTGCAGATGTTTCTTATTATATCAAAACAGGAAGTGCTTTAGATAAAGAAGCATTGAAACGTGGAAATTCTGTTTATTTTCCCGATACCGTTGTGCCAATGTTACCTGAACGCCTTTCTCATGATTTATGTTCTCTGCGTGAAGGAAAAGAAAGACCAGCTTTAGCCGTTCGTATGATTTTTGATGCAAACGGTAATAAACGAAAACATAGTTTTCATCGTACTATGATTCGTGTAAGAGCCAAACTTTCTTATCAAGAAGTACAATTGGCAATTGAAGGTAATATAAATGAAAAAATAACCCCTCTTTTTGAGAGCATTTTGCACCCCTTATGGGAAGCCTATGCATGCCTTAAAGCTGCGCGAAATCGTCGCCAACCACTAGAATTAGAAATTGCAGAAAAAAAGATTATTCTTGATCAAAATGGATGCATAAAAGATGTTGTGAGTGAACCACAACTAGAAGCGCATCGTTTAATTGAAGAGTTTATGATACAAGCTAATATTGCAGCTTCTGAAACATTAAAACAACATCACCAGCCGCTCATTTATCGTATTCATGAAAAACCTTCTCTTGCTAAGCAAGAAATACTTCGGAGCTTTCTTCAAAGTTTGGGGATACCACTCTCCCGCGGAAGCGAACTTACCTCAGCGCGCCTTAATAGAATTTTAGAAAAGGTCGCTCATACTCAACAACAAGAACTAGTCAATCAAGTTATTTTGCGTTCACAATCACAAGCAGAGTACAACCCTAAAAATAGTGGCCATTTTGGTTTAAATTTGCAGAACTATACACATTTTACATCACCAATCCGTCGTTATGCTGATCTCATTATTCATCGAGCACTCATTAAAGCTCTCAAATTAGGAAATGATCAATTAACAGATACACAAGAACAAAATCTTGCAGAAATTGCTACGCAAGTTTCTTTATACGAACGCCGTGCAATGATGGCTGAAAGAGAAACGATTGATCGGCTTGTTGCTCACTATTTAACGAATAAAATCGGTCGTATTTTTACAGGCCGCATTTCCGGAGTTACAAAAGCAGGTCTTTTTATCTCACTTGATAAACTCAATACAGATGGTTTTGTCCATATTTCTACACTTAAAAATGATTATTATCATTTTGATGAAGCACAACATGTTCTTGTAGGACAGCGTAGCCATAAAGGCTATCAGCTCAGTGATGTTGTAGAAGTAAAACTTATAACGGTACAACCTTTTGCTGGCGCTTTATGCTTTGAACTGTTAACAAAACCTCGTCCAATAAAATTTTCACCGACATCCTACCATAAAAACAAATTAAAAAAACAAAAGTATACTTTTTATGGGAAAAGAAAAAATTAATCTTCTTGCCCTCCATTGAATATATATGAATAATAAATTCAATTTAAGAAATGACTTATATTATATAATATTTATATATACAATCTTATTTCTTTAGTATACAAGAGGATAAATTTTATTGTTAAGTCTATAATAACCATATAAAAATCTTGCAGTTTTTTATACTTAGAAAATGAGAGAAACTGCAAAGGATAGTTTTGGCTCCCTTTCATTTCATCTCATCTTTTCATTGTTTAAATAAACAAGAGTACCTTAAGCCATTCTCATGAAAAAAAAACCTTTTGACTCTCAAAATAATTCTTTGCGTGCAATTATTGCCGCTATTGCAACCATTGGCACTGTTGGAACAGCATTGGCAATGGGAACACAACTTGTCTCTCTTCTTATGGCAGAGAAAGGACTTTCCAACAGTACAATCGGCTATAGTGGAACAGTTGGTGGAATCGCCACAATTATTGCAGCTATTTTTACGTCTCGAATTGCCTTATGCTTAGGAATCGCTCAAACAATATTGCTTATGATGGCGATAGGATCTTTAAGTTTTTTAGGATTCTATTTTTTCGATCCCATATGGATTTGGTTTATTTTAAAGTTTATATTACATTTCAGCATGACAGTTATGTTTATCCTGTCAGAGTTTTGGATCAACAGTTATGCTCCCCCAAAAAAACGCGGTTTGATCCTTTCTATTTATGCTATTGTCTTAGGATTAGGGTTTATAATAGGTCTAACGCTGCTAGCAAAAGTGGGAACACAAGGATTTATTCCTTTTGCTGTTGGATATAGCCTTATTATACTTGCTACTATACCAATTCTTACCGCTTGGAAATTAAGTCCAGAATTTCAAAAAAATCAATATATGCCATTTTTTCGTTATCTTTTTCACGTTCCAAGTGCAATGATGGCGGTCCTTGTTTACGGGGCCATTCAAATGGGCGTATTAACTCTTATAATACCCTTTAGTTTATCCATTGGTTATAATGAGAATGAAGCAGCACATTTTATGGCAACCCTTGCACTTGGGAATATTTTCCTCTTAATTCCTATCAGCATTATAAGCGACTACGCCAAAGATCGACGCTACCCGCTGATGAGTTGCGCTATTCTAGGTTTTATAGGAACTTTTATAGTACCATGGATTCTTCAATATCCATGGATTCTGATGCTTGATTTGTTTTTTCTGGGTGGTGTATCAGCGAGCCTTTATACAATTAGTCTTGCACATTTAGGAGCCCGTCTCAAGGGGCAAGAACTTGCTGCTGCTAATTCTGCTTTTATTTTTTGTTATGGAATTGGTATGCTCATCGGACCGACCTTTATCGGAAAATCCATGGATATCTTTAAACCCTTTGGTTTTTCAATAGCCATGGCTGTTTTTTTCGGTTTATATGTCATTTTGGTGTTTGTCCAACTTATGAGAAAATTAATCAGCTCTTGACTTTTTTGAGAACATCCGTAGTGTTGCCGGAAAATCTGATGATGTCGGAAATAAGTTTTGACAGCAATAATATTTTTTCAGTATAAATAGGGTATTTACATTATGGCTAAAGCAGCAACCATTAAGATCAAGCTTTTATCAACTGCAGATACTGGTTTTTTCTATGTAACAAAGAAAAACAGCCGTACAATGACAGATAAAATGAGCAAGCGTAAATATGATCCAGTTGTAAAAAAGCACGTTGAATTTAAGGAAACAAAAATTAAATAAATAAAATTATTATTAAATTGATAGATTTTATACTCCAAAAGAAATGTGGGAGTATTGCTCTTCAAAGTTATTTTTTGAGGGATGTTTTTTTATTTCCTTAAGTTTAAAAAGTTTACTTTAAACTTTGTATGTTTTGTACGGATTTGGATAAGTTGATTTATTATTTAAGTTGCTTACATATATTCTGTATGAGTATTTGATTATTGTGATATCTAATGAAAATTTTGTCATTAAAACGAAACACTGTTTCGTCATATGAATAAAGTTTCTCGGGTCAATTATAAACAATACTAAAATAGAGTTATAATAATGTTAGCAGTTTCTTTATTTCATGAAAAAATCTTTTTCTCATTTTAATCTAAGAAGCTTTAATCTAAAAGTTATCGGTTTCAGTATTTTTGTCGCTGCTAGCATTCTTATCATTATGTCAACTTATTTTAAGAAAACTCAGCTGTTGCCTCAAAAAGAAAAATTTTCTTCTCAAAACACTGTTGAAGGAAATGCATTAATCATTGATGGCGATACCATTATGATTTCTTCAATTAAGATTCGACTAGCTGGAATTGATGCTCCTGAACTCCACCAATTTTGTGGAAAAAAAGAAGCACGCTACCCTTGTGGGCTTGAGGCAAAGAAATATTTAGAAAAACTATTAAAAAATCAAACTGTTACATGTCACTGGCAAAAAACAGATAAATATCGCCGTATTCTTGCAACATGTAAAACAAAACAAGTTAGCAATATCAACGCAACACTTGTACATAATGGTTGGGCTGTAAATTATTATGAATACCCCAAAGAAGAGCAAGAAGCTAGAAAGAAAAAGAAAGGAATATGGGCATCAAGTTTTCAACGACCAAAAGAATGGCGCAAAGCAAATCCTCGCACAGAATAAAAAAATATTTTTTAATTTTATTTACTAATGAAACAATGTAGCCCAATTATCAAACTTGAAAAAGAGATCTATTCCTGTCGTGTTTGCGTCCAACAACCCCATTATTTTCCTCCTCTTCCTCATGAACCAAACCCTGTCGTTTATTTATCCGATACTGCTTCGATTGCAATTGCAGGCCAAGCACCAGGGTTGCGTGTCCATGAAACGTCTATCCCTTTTAATGATCGCTCTGGTGAAAAATTGCGTAATTGGCTGGGTGTCACGAAAGAAGAATTTTATAATAAATCTCTCTTTGCTATTGTTCCTATGGGATTTTGTTTTCCAGGTTATGACAAAAATAAAGCTGATTTACCACCAAGACGTGAATGTCGAGAAATATGGCATGAAAAGATATTTCAGGCAATGCCTCAAATAAAGCTTGTTCTTGCTATTGGCAGTTATGCGCAAAAGTGGCACATTACAGAATTAAAACATAAAACCGTTTCTGCAACTGTTGGTGATTGGAGAAATATTCTTTCCATTCCTCAACCTCGAGGCTATAATGTTATGCCTTTGCCTCATCCGTCATGGCGAAATACTTCTTGGTTACAGAAAAACCCATGGTTTAACGATGAGCTTATTGTATATCTGCGTTGTTTAGTGCGTAAATTTTTATAAATTAAAATATTGAGAAAAAATATGGATCGTCTTGACCGAAAAATTTTACATCTTTTGCAAGAAAATGCGACACTTTCTGTTGCTGATATTGCTAAAAAAGTGGGACTTTCGACCACTCCTTGCTGGCGTAGAATTCAAAAACTTGAAGAAGATGGCGTCATTCAGCGTCGTGTTGCTGTTCTTTCTCCAGAAAAAGTAAACGCACACGTCACTGTTTTTGTGTCTATTCGCACAAATACACATAGTCATGAATGGTTTAAGCGTTTTTCAAAAATTGTGCAAGAATTCCGTGAAGTCATTGAATTTTATCGAATGAGTGGAGATATTGACTATTTATTGCGTGTTGTTGTGCCCAACATTGAAGCTTATGATCTTTTTTATAAAAAATTAATTTCTAAAATTGACATCCGTGATGTCTCTTCTTCTTTCGCAATGGAACAGATTAAATATACAACGGAACTTCCACTTAATTATATTAAATTACACGACAAGACGCATGAACAAAACTCTTAAGATTTTTATATCCGTCTCATGATCTTTTAGGCATTCAAACTTTCTTGTTAAAAAACCACCATTTGTGCATGTGTTAAAACAGCAGCTTTGACAATACCAGCTGCCATAGCTGCTCCTGTCCCTTCACCAAGACGCATCCCTAAATCTAGAAGTGGTTCTTTGCCAATTTTTTTTAAAAGTTTACGATGAGCTGTCTCAGAAGAAACATGTCCAACAAGGGTATGATCAAGAGCTTTTGGATGCATTTTATAAAGAACCGCTGCAGCTGCTGTTGCCACAAAACCATCTAAAATAACGGGTATTTTTTCTATTCTTGCTGCTAAAATAGCACCAACCATAGCAGCAATCTCACGTCCTCCTAAGCGACGCATTATCTCAAAAGGATCATTAAAATAATCCTTATGCAAAGAAATGGCTGTCTTAACCGCTGCAATTTTACGCTGATAAAAATCACCTTCTGATTCCATACCATTTCCTGTCCATTCTTCCACTTCCCCTCCAAACAATGCTAAGCATAAAGCTGAAGCTATTGTTGTGTTTCCAATTCCCATTTCTCCAATACATAAAAGATCTGTCCCACCCGCAATGGATTCCATTCCAAATGCCATTGTAGCAGCCGCACTCCGCTCATCCATTGCGGCATCCTTCGTAATATTCATTGTTGGATATTCCAATGCTAAATCAAAAATTTTTAATCCAAGATCATAAGCAATACAAATTTGATTGATAGCAGCTCCACCAGAGGCAAAATTTTCTACCATTTTTTGTGTCATAGATTGTGGAAATGGTGTAATATTCTCCTCTACAATACCATGGTTTCCAGAAAAAATAGCAACCAAAGGTCGCGTTACGATAGGTTTTTCTGTACCCCTCCACCCCGCATACCAAACAGCAATATCTCCTAGTTTTCCCAATGTTCCTTGCTCTTTTGTTAAGTTTTTTTGCCGTTTTTTTGCCAAAATTATAGAAAACTCATCAGCAACAGGTAAATTTGTAAGCAAAGCACGAAAATCATCAAATGGACTAGCGGTCATAAGGATACCTTTTAAAATCTACAATGTTTATGAAAATCCCGTCATATATACAGGATATGAATAATTTATTGTTTTTTTAACAGTGCTTTAAAAATGTTAAATACTATGAAAGCAATAATTTCTACATTCTATTTTCAACCCTAATAACAAACGTGCAAGATTCAAAATGTTATTAATATCTTATGATTACCTTTACAGTGATACCCTTAACCTATTTTTTATTTAATAGGCATAATCAGCATGCCGTTTAATATATACATTCCAACAATTCTTATGCATAATAAAAGTTATAAACTTTCAAAAACTTATAAAATTGAAGAGATCAAAATTATCGCAAAGACATCCAAACGCAAAGGATCTCAACTTTAATATATGTTAATTATTAGGCTATTATTAAATGAGAGCATAAAAAGCTTCTTTTAAAATACATATATCTGCGTTTGTTTTTGTCGCATCATTTGATAGTATTTGCCGCCATCGACGTGCCCCACCCCGCCCATGAAATAAACCAATCATGTGACGCGTCACATGAGAAAGCCGTCCCCCCGATGCAATATGTCGAGCCGCATAATCACACATAACCTCAATAAGATCACTCTCACTTAGACTATTCTGCGACTCACCATAGAGTTCAAAATCAATATATTTTAACAAAGTTGGATCATGATAAACTTGGCGACCAACCATGACAGCATCACAGAAAGTTAAGTGTTCTTTGATCTCATCAATCGATTTAATTCCACCATTTATCCCAATGAATTTATGAGGATATTGACGTTTTAATTTGTAAACCCTTTCATAATTAAGGGGCGGAATATTGCGATTTTCTTTCGGACTCAATCCTTGCAGCCATGCCTTGCGTGCATGTATCCAGAGCGCATCACATCCAGCATTCCAAACCTGATTAGCCAAAAGATCTAACGCTAACTCTTCATCTTGTTCGTCCACTCCAATCCGACATTTGACAGTTACAGGTATAGTAACCTCTCGTTTCATCGCTTCCACGGCATTTGCCACAATGTCTGGATGTAGCATCAAACAAGCCCCAAAGACACCTGCTTGAACACGATTTGATGGGCACCCGACATTAAGATTTATTTCGTTGTAGCCAAAATCCTCAGCAATTCGTGCAGCTTCTGCTAACTTTCTCGGATCAGCCCCCCCTAGTTGTAATGCAACTGGACGTTCTTTATCGCTAAAAGCCAACAATTGTTCGCGAACACCATGAATGACAGCATCTGCTACCATCATTTCCGTATAAAGGAGAGCTTTTTTCGTTAAAAGACGATAAAAAAACCTGCAATGTCGGTCTGTCCAGTCCAACATTGGTGCTACTGCAAATTTTATAGGCGATGGAAGGTTGTAAAATATCATGAGGGTATTACTCTCACGTCCCTATAGCTCTCTCTTTATACATAGAAAAATACTTACTTTTAGTTTACGGAAAATTTTATTCTCTTATACTATCATGAGTATAATAACAGTTCATTATTTTCAATTGATATCAAGGTTTACTACAATCAATCATGATAAAACACAATATCGCATTTCTCATAGATTAGTGTTTAGGTATATAAACATGAAAAAAGAAGATTTTCACCATAATATAAAAAACTCATTTACAAGTTCTTCTTACGCTCATCAAGCCTCCATCCTTACATGATTTAGCACAGCATTTAAGATAATAAATGCTAAACTAACACATTATACAATTTTTTATAATAGATTTAATTTTCTTTAGATTTTTTTAACTTATTGTGCAAATAAATGCTACAGAAAGTATCTTTATCTTCTCCTAAAGAAAGAATAAAAATCCTTATTTCACATGAATCTAATTATAAATCATTTTTTTCAATGAGTTATTCTTGGTAACATTCTTGAATTTCACTTTATAAGATAGACAAATTTCATCCTAAATATTCTATCTAATTTTGCCATTTTGTGATTCTTGCAAAAAAAAACTAAAATCAGGGTATAGACAGCCATTGCCTTTTTAATATCTATGACTGATATCAGTATCTCTTTAAGGAAAATATTTTACAATATTGCAGATAAAATCTGTAAAATAAAATGATCATAAAAGTTGTTCAATCTCTTGTTGGCTTTGCATATAGGAAGAAAGAGTATCAACCTCTTGTTCATTAAATAGGAGACCCAGTTTTGAACGACGCCATAACACATCTTCACATACTTTAGCCCATTCTTTTTCCATCAACCATTTTACTTCTACTTCATAAAGCCCATGTCCAAAATTTTTTCCTTTATTTGCCTTACCATGTGCAAAGATCACCAATGCTTCCGTACCGTAGGAGCGTGCAAGCCTGCGATGTGTAAAAGCATCTAAATCTGGCATCAAAAGAGCAATCCTATTTTCGATTGTATCTAATTTGTTATAGGGAAAATCACCCCCTGGAAGTACTGCCTTAGCCGTCCATGATGCTCTCTTTTTACCAAGCTCTTTTTCAACAAATTTCATCGCATCTTCAGCCAACTTACGATAAGTTGTAATCTTTCCACCATAAAGATTAAGTATCTTTGGTGTCGTTCCTGTTCCCATTTCTTTTAAAACATAATCGCGCGTAATTTCTTGTGCTTTTGAAGCTCCATCATCATAGAGTGGACGAACTCCCGAGTAAGACCAGACAATCGTTTCAGGCAACACTGGTTGTATGAAATATTCACTGGCTGCTGCACAAATATAATCAATTTCTGTATCAGTAATATGAACGTCAGCCGGATCTCCTTGATAATTACAATCTGTTGTTCCAAGTAAGGTAAACTCTTCTTGATACGGAATAGCAAATATAATACGCCCATCACCATTTTGAAAAATATAAGCACGATCATGAGTATAAAGCTTGGGAACCAAAATATGAGAACCTCTAACAAGCCGTACTGGTGAATGTTCTTTACAATCTAATATGCTTGCTAAAACATGATCAATCCAAGGACCTGTCATATTCGCGACATAAGAAGCTGTGACACTATATTCTTTGCTACTTAACTTGTCTTGAAGAAAGATACGCCATTTATTGTCTTCTTTTTTTAAAGAGAGAACTTCTGTTCGTACTTTTATATCAGCTCCCCACTTTTCTGCATCACGAGCATTGCCAATAACTAAACGCGCATCATCTACTCTTGCATCAGAATATTCAAAACCTCTCTGATATTCTTTCTTCAGTGTAGAGCAAAATTTTTGTGAAAAATTAATCGTTTTACTGCGCCACAATTTCTGATTCCAATTCCCTAAATAATCATAAATAAAAAGTCCAAAACGCAACATCCAAGCAGGGCGCAATTCTTTATGATAAGGAAGGAGAAAACGCAAAGGACGCACAATATGTGGAGCCATACGTAAAATAATCTCGCGTTCTTTCAATGCTTCACGAACAAGTTTGAACTCATAGTGTTCAAGATAACGAAGCCCACCATGAATAAGCTTTGTTGACGCACTTGAGGTCCCAGATGCAAGATCGTTCATTTCAGCCAATCCCACTTTAAATCCGCGTCCTGCTGCATCTCTTGCCAATCCACAGCCGTTTATCCCTCCTCCAATGATAAACAGATCATAATGTGTTGTGGTTTTCATAATTTCACTTTTCATTATTTAATTTTGTTTCTCAGTACTCAATAAAGCAACAGGAAAAAATAATACAAATGTTCTTCATTGTATTATCAACGTACTTTTTCCTAAAATAAACACGCACAAAAAGCTTTTGATACCCTTATACATCAAAACAACATTTGACAAATTAAAGAGATTTTTTTTATCTTTTACAAAACATAATCCTTACCAAGCCAAGGTTTATCATATGAAATCTTTTTAGAGAAAAATTGATGTTTTTTCTCATTCTTAAAGATACACTATAACTAAATGCTTCATTGCACATAGATAGCGCTTTTCATATAGTTCACTCAATGACACCCTAAAAAATGTGAAGGTATACAAATGAATTATCACTCTCAAAACTCGAAAATAACACTTTTTTCAAAAATTTTAGTCATAGTTATGTCGAGTATTTTAATCTTTTTACCTTCTTTATCAAACGCAACATCACACTCAAAAACAGCAAATGATTTAAGCTTAGAAAAGCTTAAATCACAACTTTTGGAAGATTCTAGCTTTTTATCTAAGCTTAAAGAAAAAATGATACCACATACTGATTCTCATCATATTCAACAAATCGTCAGAGAGTATCTTCTTACTCATCCAGAAATTATGATTGAAATGCAGCTTATTCTTCAAGATAAGCTGGAAAAACAGAATGAATACGAAAACCAAAAACAAACTTCTGTCATTCATTCATTAGAAAAAGAGATTTTTCATTCTCCTCATGACGCTGTTTTGGGAAACCCAAATGGTAAAAGAGTGCTTGTCAATTTTTTTGATTACAACTGTGGTTATTGTAAAATTTCCTATTCAAATATAGAAGACTTGATAAAAGAATATCCAGATTTAAAGGTTATTATCAAGGACTTACCAATTTTAAGCTCTGATTCTATGGCAGCCCATACTGTTGCCTACGCATTTCGAAAACAATTTCCAGAGAAATATCCTCAGTTTCACAAAACGCTTTTAATGTATCAGGGTCGTGCAAATGAAGCTAAAGCTATTAAAGTAGCTGTTTCATTAGGAGCAGATGAAAAAAAACTACATAATGCAATAAAAGATCCCACTCTGCAAAACGCTTTTAAAAAAAACATTCAAATTGCCTCTGCACTTCATATTACGGGAACACCTTCTTACATCATTGGTGATAAAATATTCATCGGCGCAGCCAGACAAGATATTCTAAAACAAGCGATAGATAATACACAGTGAATACCTGATCCGTTTTAGGAAGAATACTGTAAATGAGGTAATTTTATGCTTTCTCTTTTTTGATAACAGGCTTATAAGTGCAATTTTACGTAAAGCAGATACAAGTTTTAAATTGCAAAGTATAATGATTTAAAGGAAATAAAAATCTTTAAAGCCTCAAAAGATGTCATCCCTAATCTAGAGATATTCGGTCATAAAATGAGATAATGACGATCTTCATTGATCAAGGAGTTAGAAATAAAATGGCAACAAACAAAATGGATTCGGCAAAAACCGCAATTGATACGAAAATTATTCGTGATCTTGCTGAAATTTTGAATGATACAAATTTAACGAACATTGAAGTTGAACAAGGGGAGCTTCGTATTTGTGTCTCACGCCAAAATACCTTAACTTCTTCTGAGCAAGCAATCTATGCCCCTGTTTCTACTCCTACTTTTTCTGTAACATCTTCTCCAGTTCCAACAGCTGAATCTCCTATACAATCTATCCAAGAAGATAAATCAAAAAACACAATAACCTCTCCAATGGTTGGAACAGCTTATCTTGCACCCTCACCAGGCGCACAACCTTTTGTAGAAGTAGGACAAAATGTTTCTGAAGGGGAGACATTACTTATTATTGAAGCCATGAAAACAATGAATCAAATTTCATCACCGCGCTCCGGTACGGTAACCACTGTTCTTGTCAAAGATGGTCAACCTGTTGAATTTGGTGAACCACTTATTATTGTTGAATAAAGCGAGGGGCAACCATGATTCGAAAAATCCTCATTGCTAATCGAGGAGAAATTGCTCTTCGCGTTTTACGTGCATGTAAAGAACTTGGCATAAAAACCGTGGCTGTTCACTCTACCGCTGATGCAGATGCAATGCATGTTCGTCTTGCTGACGAAAGTGTTTGTATTGGCCCTCCTCCCGCTCGTGATTCTTATTTGAGTATTCAGCAAATTATTGCTGCTTGTGAAATTACAGGAGCGGATGCTGTTCATCCAGGTTATGGCTTTCTTTCTGAAAATGCAAAATTTGCAGATGTTCTAGAAGCCCATGATATTACATTCATCGGTCCAACAGCTACTCATATCCGCATCATGGGCGATAAAATCGAAGCAAAGAAAACCGCCAAAAAACTTGGTATTCCTGTAGTTCCAGGTTCAGATGGAGCAGTCACTGAAGAATCAGATGCTTTACGCACTGCTCGTGAAATTGGTTATCCAGTTATTATAAAAGCTTCTGCCGGTGGTGGCGGACGTGGTATGAAAGTCGTTCATTCTGAACAAGAATTTTCTATAGCTCTCAAAACAACGCGTTCAGAAGCGAAAGCTGCTTTTGGTGATGACGCTGTTTACATAGAAAAATATTTAGAAAAACCCCGTCATATTGAAATTCAAGTCATAGGTGATGGTGCGGGAAATGCTATTCATTTAGGAGAACGCGATTGTTCACTTCAACGACGGCATCAAAAAGTATGGGAAGAAGCTACGTCACCTGCACTTAATGAAACTGAACGGAAAAAAATTGGAAATATTGTTGCAAATGCTTGTGCCCAACTTGGATATCGTGGAGCTGGTACTATTGAATTTCTTTATGAAAATGGCGAATTTTATTTTATTGAAATGAATACACGTTTACAAGTCGAGCATCCTGTAACTGAAGCAATTACAGGTATAGATTTAGTCCACGAACAAATCCATATTGCATCAGGCTGTAAACTTTCAGTGACACAAGATGAAGTCTGTTTTTCTGGTCATGCCATTGAATGCCGTATTAATGCAGAAGATCCTATTAACTTTACGCCATCACCTGGAACCATTACACATTTTCATACACCTGGAGGTTTAGGGATTCGTGTTGATTCAGGCGCTTATTCAGGTTATCGCATTCCTCCTTACTATGATAGCATGATTGGAAAGCTGATTGTTCATGGACGTACCCGTTTAGAATGTATGATGCGTTTACGGCGTGCTTTAGATGAATTTGTCGTCGATGGGATAAAAACTACACTGCCTCTTTTTCGCGATCTTATTAATAATCAAGATGTTGCTGATGGTAATTATAATATTCACTGGCTAGAAAATTACCTTGCTCATCAATCAAAGTCTTCAGATTCGTAATTCGATAGCAAAACGGTGCATTCTTATAAAAGATTCTATAAGATATCAACATAAGGATAGTTCCAACCTTGCTGTAAAAAGTGGAAAAAGGAAATAAATTGGTTATTTTTTATATAGTTTTCTTTTAATATACATAAAATTTAATAATTTTCTGTTTTCCTTTTTGTTAGTTTGTGCTAACTCCTACATGGTTACGCCCTTATAGCTCAGTTGGTAGAGCACCTGATTTGTAATCAGGGGGTCGGGAGTTCGAGTCTCTCTGGGGGCACCATTTTATTTCTTAAACATATTGAAATATATAGTTTTTTTCTTTAAATAGCTATTTTCAGACCACCTTTTAGACCACCTTCTACAGTTTATATAATTTTACCTAATTTGTTCTTATTTGCTCCGTATTTTTCTTTGGAGTAAAAGCTAGGATCTCTTTTTTTCTCCATCTCACTGCTCTCCCTAGCTTATATGGCTCCGGAAACAACCCCTGAAGCACCCAATTGCGAATCGTTGTTGTGGATACACTAAAAAGCTGAGCACACTCACGTGTCGTTACATATCTATCTCCATCATCAAATATCATCTCATTACCTTTCTCTTTTTTATATTAATTAAATGGGTGGGAGTGCTGGAAGGCATGTGAAGCACTCCAACTTTTAAAAATTTGCAAGTTTATTTTTTAGATGTGCTTAATTTCATATTTCCAATCAGGCAATTGAGTAAGAGCTAATGCGAGTTGTCCTCTATGACACATGCATACATTGGCTTCAAAACAGGTGATTGCAACGCGCTTTTTGTTTAAAAACATTTTATATAATTTGTTTATTGCACAAGAATTATTCTTGAGAGTTGTATTTTGATAATCTTCAAAAAGGCGGTCATAATCTTTTTGTGTTTTCAAATTTCTTCGTTTCTCAGAAGCAATTCCAAGTTCAGGCATATGCATATATTCCCTATCAATATTGCTCACAGCTTTCTCTAATTTTCTTTTCGAAAATCCGTGTTTTCTACTTATTGGATTTTTACGAACATCACATAAAGTTTTGATATTGTTTTCTATAAGACAACTAAGATAATCCTCAAGGGACTTACCTTCATAGCCAATGGTAAAAAAACAAAATTCCTCATCTTTAGCAGGCTGTATGATAATATGTTTAGTGTTACACACGTTTAATTTCCTTGGTAAATGGGTGGGAGTGCTGGGAGGAGAGAGCACCCCCATAGGTTTAAGCAGCTTTTGCCAAAATCTTTTGCATCTCTTGTTCTATTTCCCCTAAAAAGA
>NZ_JBHIPR010000060.1:498-1385 GCF_042196145.1 Bartonella sp. AP258QHHD | reverse complement strand
AATGTCCAATTTGACGCCGCAGAATAAACATATGCTTCTTTCCATGCCCCCATAGCATCAACAATCAAAGTCACTAAGAGTGTAAGTACGAATAATTTTGCACCAACAGAGACAGCGTAGCGAAATGTTGTTATACTTATCTCTCGTGTCCATNAGCAATGTCCAATTTGACGCCGCAGAATAAACATATGCTTCTTTCCATGCCCCCATAGCATCAACAATCAAAGTCACTAAGAGTGTAAGTACGAATAATTTTGCACCAACAGAGACAGCGTAGCGAAATGTTGTTATACTTATCTCTCGTGTCCATTGGGTCGCCCCAAACCCCATAAATATAACAGATGCATTGATTACGATATATGATTCAACAAGTGTAACAGCTAGTAAAACAGCGATATAGCAGAAGCATAAAAAAACAATAATAGACTGAACAGCAATCAACACAGAAGTGATCGGATTCCAAGTGCTCACATTTGCCATAGCTTCCATAATATTAGAAGCTTCACCCAAAACATCTGCAGGAAAAAGACTCCTGGATCTTCCGCTTGCATGAGCTGCTGCTGTACGAAAACTCTCAACAATAGCTGTCCCCCATTCTTGAGAATATTCTAAAAGAGCTGCAAAAAAGCCTATAACAAGAATGAACTTCACTAACTCCCCAACTAAATCAGCAATATCAGATTGCTTAAACAAAAAAGGAATAAAGCTAAAAAGAAATTGAAGAATAGCCAATAACCAAAAAAGACGAAAACCATAATAATGTAGTTTTGAATGCCATTGATGAGATTGATGTTCTATCAAATCCAATAAACCAGTAAATGTTTTAGTTTTGTCTAATCCATCTGCAAAAGAAATATCTGTAAAAAACAAATACCCTATCACAATCA
>NZ_JBHIPR010000060.1:0-316 GCF_042196145.1 Bartonella sp. AP258QHHD | reverse complement strand
TTATTTAATATGCATGTCCACGATCTGTATCTGGCGATTTTGTTTCAAAAAACTTTTCAACATCGGCATCATATTTGGCTTTACGCTCCACTTCATTGGCCGTGTAGTTTGCTTGTAAAGTGGTATTATTAGCAACAAGATCACGAAGTAGCTGCAACTGTTTCACTTGTTGTGCAGCAATTTCATTTCCAGCTTGAATGGCTTGCATACGCCCTTCTGCGCTTGCTGAACGATCAACAAGTTTTTGCATAAGTTTGTCTTCATCATCAAAACTGCTAGTGTTAATCCCTGCGGCTTCAATAGCAATACGGGAATT